>JAJUHR010000144.1 GCA_029267795.1 Planctomycetota bacterium | reverse complement strand
GTGGCACCCGGCGAAAGGCGTGGTGGGTTTCGCTGCGCTCAACCCACCCTACCTCGCTGGCGGCGGGCCCGCAGTTCGAGCAAGGCGGGCATCAGCGTCCAGCAGGCCAGGAGGGTCATGCC
The DNA here is from genome assembly GCA_029267795.1 of Planctomycetota bacterium. Taxonomy (GTDB): domain Bacteria; phylum Planctomycetota; class Phycisphaerae; order Phycisphaerales; family Phycisphaeraceae; genus JAJUHR01. The sequence goes on along the minus strand of JAJUHR010000144.1, from coordinate 5,312 downwards.
GATGCCGACGGTGAGCACGAAGCCGAGGCTGGCGATGCCGCGGTGGCGTGCGATGAGCATGGCTCCGAAGCCGATCATGGTGGTGTAGCTGGTGATGGTGATCCCTTTGCCGGTGCCGGAGGTGAGTCCCAGGGGTCGGTCCAGGGGGTTCTGGTGGTATCGGTGGAGCATGTGGACGCCGGAGTCCACGCCGATGCCGAACATCAGGGGTAGGACGATGATGTTGGCGGGGTTCACGCTGATGCCCGCCAGCCACATGATGCCGAAGGTGGTGGCGAACCCGACGGCGACGGGGACGAGGCTGAGCGCCGCGTCGCGGAGGGACTGGAAGTCCAGCCAGACGAGGAGGAATACCAGGAGCAAGGCCCAGGCGCCAGCGGTGCGGTAGGAGTGTTGGATGAGGTGGCCGGAGTAGTACACCTGGGCGATCACGCCGGTGACGTCCGGGTCGAGGGTGCGCAGCGAGCCGATGAATCGCGGGAGGAAGGTGGGGTCGAGCGGGCCTTGGATGGAGCCGTCGCGTGGGACGTTGGGGTGGATTTCCAGGGCGAACTTGCCCTTGAGGGGGCCGTGGTCGGCGACGTAGGGGCGTAACAGCTCGTAGGGAAAATCGGCGGGTGTCAGGGGGGATGGGTCCAGAGCTTGGAGGATTTGCCGGGCGGTTTTGTCGCGCCAAGCCTGGTATTCCTGCTGAAGTTGCGCGGTGCGGGTGTCGCGGGTGACGAGGTCGAGGGATTCGGCGGTTTTGACTGCGCGGCTGACGGCGTCTTCGAGGTCGCCTAGGGCGGCGCGGATGGTGGCGGGGACTTCTTCCGTGCCGCGGCGGGCGCCGAACAGCCGCAAGAGAGGTCGAAACAAGTCCTGGGTGGCCAGTCCCGCCTGGGCGGTGCGCAACTCCTGGCGGATGGTCTTGAGCAGGGTGAGCAGGTCTGGGGGCGGGTCGAGCGAGTTGGGCGAGCCGGGGTTGGTTTCGGTGGCGGCCAGGGGTCCGGCGAGGCTGATCCGCGTCTCGGCGATCAGACGGAGCTTGTCCTGCTCGTCGTCGGGGAACAGCAGGCCGATGCCGGTGACGTCCGCGACGATATCGTTGGCGAGCAGCTCGGCCTTGCGTTGGCGGGCTTGTTCGAGGTTGTCGACGATGCTGACGCCCGACCAGATCGATTGGCCCCCGTCTTCGACGACGCGCTGCTGCCAGATCACGCTGGGCACACCGCGCGGCTGCAGGGCCAGCAGGTCGTAGTCGAACCGCATTTCGTAGATGGCCAGGAGCGATGCGGCCGTGGCCAGGGCTGCGACGGCCAGGGTGATCCACGGGCGTCGCACGCAGGGCATGACCCACCGCTCGTCGAAGAAGTTCAACACGCGGCGTTGCATGGGCACGAAGTGGCGGTGAGAGGGGCAGAACAGCCGCAGCAGCGCGGGGAAGACGCTGCCCATCGCCAGGAGGCAGAGCATGACGCCCACGGCGGCGATCAGGCCCATCTCCACGACGCCGGTGAAGTCGGTGAAGATGACGGTGCAGAACGCGGCGGCGGTGGTGACGGCGCCGGTGATGACGCCGGGGCCGACGGTGAGGAAGCTGTCCCGCATCGCCTGGGCGAACCCTTGGGGGGTGTCGGGGTAGTTGTGCCGGACCAGCTCGGTGTGCGAGGCCAGGTGGATGCCGTAGGCGATGCCCAGGCCCAGGAGCATCACAGTGAACACGACGCTGATCACCTGGAGGTGGCCGATGGTCAGGGTGAGGAAGCCGAACGACCAAGCGATTCCGATCCCCAGCGCCACCATCGCCAGCAGTGGGGTCCGCCAGCTGTGGTAGGAGAGGATCAGCAGCAGCGTGATTAGCACCGAGGCGATGATCGAGGAGATCGTGCTGTCGCGTGTAGCGGCGTCGGTTTCGTCGGCCTCGACGACGTCGATGCCGGTCAGGCCGGCGTCCACGCCCGGGTGGGAGGCCAGGGCGGCGTCGATGTGGGCCCGGATTGCGGTGATAGCTGGGCCCAGGACGTTGAGTGCTCCCTCGTGCTTGCGGGGGGTGACGCGGATAAAAAAGAACCGGTCGTTGGGCGTGGTGAGGTAGATGTGCTGGGGCGGCACGTCCTGCGGCCCGGTGAGGAGGGTTGGGAGGCTTGGCCGGGCGTCCGGGGGCAGGGCGAGGGATTGCTGCAACGCGTCGACGAGTTGGATGAACTGGCGTAGGGCCTGCTCGGCCTGAGCCGGGTTGGACAGGCCTTTTCCCTGCCGCAGCTCGTCGACGGCGGCGGAGAGCAGGTGTTCGGGCGTTGGGTGCTCCAGCATCGGGGCGGCCTGGATGATCTGGTCGAGGTGGGATTTGAACTCGTTGATGGGCTGGAGGCGCAGGGCTTTGGGGCTGAAGGCGTCGCTGTCGAATCGCCAGACGGCGGATTCGATGTGGTCGGGGTCCGAGCGCAGCACGGCACCCAGGTCGTCCACGAACCGGCGCGCGGCTTCTGCGCGCTGTGGGTAGCCGACCGCCCGGGGGTGGCCCGCGTCGACGACGATGAAGAAGTCCTCGTTGCCCGGGAAGCTGGACCGCCAGTCGAGGAAACGGCGGTTCCAATCGAGTTTGTCGGAGAGCAAGGCGTTGCGGTCGGACTGGTACCGTAGGCCGGTGAGGGTTATGGCGATCGACGCGGCGGTGGCAGCGGCGGCGATCAGCAGCACCCAGATGGGCCGACGACAGACGAGCATCGCCCACCAGCCGAGGACGCGGTTGCGAACCAGTTCATGCATCGATGGAGGATCGTATGGGGCAGCGGGGCTGGCCGCAAAGGGGTCAAGCGACGTCGATGAGCCCGAGCGCCTCGCCGTATTGCTGGAGCAGGACTTGACGGAGCAGTTGGTGGTCGGGCGCGGCCAGGTGTGGGTCGGCGTCGACGATCGACTGGGCGTCACGCCGGGCGAGTTGGAGCAGGTCGAGGTCCTGGGGGATGCGTGCGACGCGGAGCGGTGGGGCCCCGTGCTGGCGGGTGCCGAAGAAATCGCCTATGCCGCGGATCTGAAGGTCGCGTTCGGCGATTTGGAAGCCGTCGCTGGTGGTGGCGATGGCTTGCATGCGCTGGGCGGCCTCCTCGGTGGTGGGTTCGGCGATGAAGACGCAGAGGCTGCGTCGGCCGTCGCTGCCGCGACCGACGCGCCCGCGGAGCTGGTGCAGCTGCGCCAGGCCGAAGCGTTCGGCGTGTTCGATGATCATGATGGTGGCGTTGGGCACGTCGACGCCGACCTCGACCACGGTGGTGGCGACCAGGATGCGGGTGTCCCCGCGGCGGAAGCGGTCCATGATCGACTGGCGTGACTTGGCCTTGAGCCGGCCGTGAACAGCGGCGATCGGTGTGTGCGGGCAGTACCTGTCGGTGAGCATGCGCACGTGGGCGCGGATGTTCTTGAGCTCGGTGGCGGTCTCGTGGCCGGCCGCGTCGATCGCGGGGACGACGACGTAGGCCTGCTCCCCTGCCGCCACGCGCTGGGCCAAGTACTGGTAGACCTTGTCCGCCTGGGATGGGGCCACGACGCGCGTGCGGACGGGCGTGCGGGCTGGGGGCAGCGAGGAGATTACGGAGATGTCCGTGTCGCCGAAGAGGGTCAGGCTCAGGCTGCGGGGGATGGGGGTAGCGGTCATCACCAAGTGGTGCGGGGAGAGGTGCTGCGGCGTGTGCGGTGGCGGCTCGTGGTCGGACGGTGCGGGATGGCTGGGGGTGGGTGAGACGGCCGGCTGGCGGAACGCGGCCCGCTGCAGGACGCCGAAGCGGTGTTGCTCGTCGATCACGACCAGAGCCAGGTCGTGGAACTGGACGGATTCGGCCAGGAGCGCCTGGGTGCCGACGATCAAGTCGACGTGTCCAGTCTGGATGCGGCGGAGCAGCGCGGCGCGGTGCCGGCTGCCGGAGGTCGATTGGCCGGCCGACAGCAGGGCCAGGCGCACGTTGGAGTCCTCGAGCATGCGGCGGATCGAGAGGTAGTGCTGCTCGGCGAGGAGCTCGGTCGGCGCCATCAGGGCGGCCTGCTTGCGGTTGGCCACGGCCAGGAGCATGGCGTAGAGGGCCACGACGGTCTTGCCGGCGCCGACGTCGCCCTGGAGCAGGCGGTTCATCGGGCGGTCGAGCTGCAGGTCGGCGGTGATCTGGTGGATGACTTGGTCCTGGGCTGGGGTGAGCGTGAAGGGGAAACGCTGGCGGATGTGCTGGTCGATCGCGGGGGTCCACCTCAGGGCTGGGGCGTGCAGCACGGAGCAGCGGTAGTGACGCTTGATCGTCACGCCCAGTTGGAGGAGCAACAGCTCGTTGTAGGCCAGGCGGCGGCGGGCGGCGGCGGCTTCGTCTGGATTGCGAGGCTGGTGGGCCATGCGGAACGCCTCGGCGAGCGTGGGCATGGCGCGGTCGCGCGCGAAATGGGCTGGCAATGGGTCGTTCAGCTGGGGGAGCACTTCGGGCAGGACGCGCTGGATGACCCTTTCGATCACGGGGCTGGGCAGGTCTTGCGTGGCGTGGTAGATCGGCTGGAGGCGGTCGGCTGAGGGCGGGGCGGGCTGGTCCGGGTTCAGCGGCTCCCAGCGGGGGTTGATCATCAGCGGGTGGCCTTGGTGGACACGGACCTTGCCATGGACGCGGATCGCCAGGCCGGGGTGGAGCTTTTCCTGCAGGTAGGTGGAGTTGAACCAAGTGACGTCGATGCGGCCGGTGTGGTCTTCGAGGACGGCCTGGAAGCGCGGTTTGCCGAGGCGGCCGCGGCGGGTGATGACCCGCGTGGAGGTGATCGTGCCGCGGGTGGAGCCGACGCCTTCGTGGGGCAGGGTATCGATCGGGCCCTCGGCCCAGAGCCGCTCGTACCGCATGGGGTGGTGGCGGATCAGGTCGCTGACCGAGCGGATACCGAGCCGGGCGAACTGCAGGGCGCGGGCTTGGTTAAGCCCGGGCAGTAACGACAGGGGTGTATTCAGACGCAGGCCTTGGAGGGTTTGGCTCCGAGCCATAAGTGAATTTTATCTTGGAAGGTCAGGGTAGACGGGGTTGCTAAGGCGGGGGTGAAGCGGATGGGTAGAGCCGGGCGTTTCTCGCTTTTGCGTTTGGATGAATTGCGATGAGGCTCGAGGGGGTGGGGTGAGTGAGGTATAGCGAAGTGGCACCACGGCTCATGCTGGGGCACGCTGCGCTTAGCCCCAGGCACCCGCGCACCGTACGAAAAGGATTCGGCGGGCCAAAGGCCCGCCCTACTGAGAAATACCCTTGCCCATCCCTCACCCCAACCCTCTCCCGAGCCGGGAGAGGGGGTGATGAAACTGCCTTTAAGCAAGGGAT
>JAJUHR010000375.1 GCA_029267795.1 Planctomycetota bacterium | reverse complement strand
GATCACGCGTAAATGCCGGTGCCCAGCTCCTATGTACACCGTGCCGGGAAACACGGGCATCCCCTCCTCAGCGTGCACCACGGTCATCGCGCTCGACACGTTCAGACGGTTCGCGAAGGACTCGGTAAATGTCGGCGGCAGGTGCTGGGCCACAAAGATCGGCACGGGCATGTCCGCGGGCAGCCCGGTGAGGATCTTCTCCACCACACTCGGTCCGCCTGTGCTCGAAGCGATCGCAATAGCCCTGAACCGTCCTAGTTCAAACACGGGGATACGGGTCTTGAGGTTTTCTTGTCCATTCAAGCCCACCAAGGGCTCAACCTCCTTGTTCAGGGTTGATCTCGATCGCATCTATTAACCTATCGGCTTATGTATCGGCCAAGCGCGTGCTAGCCTATGCCCCAAATGATCCACCTCGATCCTCACGGATAAGAACGATAGGCCTATCCGACGAAGGCAAGTTGCTGAAAATACAATACCTATAGCCTCAAACCTCACCACGTGGCTGAGCTGATCTAGGCCGCACCCGTTGCCTCCATCCCCAGGCGGCCCTGTTACGCTAAGATCGAGGTTGTGTTCCAACTCGGCAGACAACTCGACTGGACGCTGACCGTGCCGCAGGCCCTGGAGCGATGGCCGATCGACCAGCGTGCCGCGTTGCTCCATTCAGGCCGCTTTCACCCTCGGTGGTCTCGGTGGTCGATTCTGTCCAGCCCGACAGGGACGTTCCGCTACGTGGGCGACCCGCCCGGGGCGACACCGGCTGCGGGCCGGCCCGCCAGCCGCAGCGAATGGATCGGCCCAGCCCCGTGCCCCGTCGAGCGGCTGACGCATCATCCCTTCCATGATCTTCGCGCCCTGCTGCGGGCCACCGACGGGCTTTGGGTGGGCCTGCTCAGCTATGACTTAGGACGTTGGGTCGAGCGCCTGCCAGCGACCGCAGTGGACGGCCGGGACTGGCCTCTGATCGAGCTGGGGTATTGCCCGGGCTACCTATTGCACGATGGAGAAACGGGCGCGTGGTACGCCTGCGGAGCTTGGGCTCGTGGCGGCTATCCTGAGCTGCCCCAAGCCCAACCGCTTAACATTCCCTTCACAGCCTCTTCGCTCGGCAGCAACTTCACGCGTCCCGCCTACGAGGCAGCCGTCGCCACCGCCCAACGGTATATCGCCGCCGGGGATGCATACCAAGTCAACCTAGCCCAGCGGTTCACCGCACAGTTTGAAACCGGTCACCCCGGCCCTGGAGCCAGCCGATGCTTGTATCAACGTTTGGCCGGGCTGTCCCCCGCGTGGTATGGGGCATACCTCGAGTTAGCGCCGCGCGTCGACCCAGCCAGCGATATCGCCTCAGGCGCCCAGACCCTCATTCGCGCGGTCGCCTCGGTCTCGCCGGAACTCTTCCTGGAGTTGCGCGACGGGGCGGTGACGACCCGGCCAATCAAAGGCACGCGGCCCGCCTCGGTCGCCCCCGACGAACTGCGGGACAGCGCCAAGGACTTGGCTGAACTGAACATGATCGTTGACCTGCTGCGGAACGACTTGGGCCGGGTTTGTTCCTACGGGTCGATCCAGGTCAGCGATCCCCGCACGATCGAAACGCACCCCAGTGTCCACCACGGGGTCGCCACGATCGAGGGTCGGCTCCACGAAAGCAAAGACTTGGTCGACCTGTTGCGCGCCACAGTGCCCGGCGGCTCGGTCACGGGGGCACCGAAGGTCCGGGCGATGCAATTGATCGAGCAACTCGAACCCGTCCGCCGCGGCCCCTACTGCGGGTGCATCGGCTGGTTGTCGCGCTACCACGCCTGCCTCAACATCGCGATCCGTACGTTGCTGATCGATCCGGAACGGTCGCGTGTGGATTTTGCCGTCGGGGCCGGCATCGTGGCGGATTCCCACCCCGCTCAAGAATATGAGGAAACCCTGGCCAAGGCCCGCGTGATGCTCCAAGCCCTGAGCGCGGCCGAGATCGCTGCAGCATCCCCGCACGCGTCCTTCTTGCCAAAGGTTACTCGTGCAGCTTCAAGCCCATCCGAAGCAACAGCGGCCCAGCTATCGAGTTGAAATAGCGATGGTCCTCCCGGGTGAACAGGCTCCAGCTGCCCCCTACCGTCCCACGCCGGAAGCTGACCGACGAGTGGCTAACCCGGTTGAACGGGAAGCGCAGTTGGTTGTGCACCACACGCCAAACTCGACCCGCCGCCGTCTGGGCCCGCACCACGTTGGAAACGCGCACCGGTTCGGGCAACCCGACAAACCCCGCGATCGCCCGAAAAGTCTGTTCGAAATGGTGCCTTAGCTGGCGGAACGACACATG
>JAJUHR010000446.1 GCA_029267795.1 Planctomycetota bacterium | reverse complement strand
GGCCGGGACTTCGCCGGCATGCCCGACGGGGCCTCGATCACGATCCCGGACATCGGCCCGGCGAATATGCAATCTCAACATTTCGCCGTCTTTGACGCCGATGCTCCAAACTTCGGCTTGATCCCGCCGCCAGAAGCCGCTCCTTATATCGGGCACTTTCAGATCGAGATCCCGCTGGGTGCTGATATCAACGGCAACGGTGAACTCGACAAGCTTAAGTTCACCCTGGCGACCCATTCGGTCGACGATGAAAACCGGACATTCATCGTCCTGCCCGATGGCACGGTGATCGACACGTTCGACTCCGCAGCGTTTCTGGAAGGCGCCTTGGTGGACGTGTCGGCTGACCCCCCGTTCACGATCGGGCAATTGGATCCGAGCACGGGATTACCCGACCCAGCCTCCTTCGGGGGGCCTACGACAGCTTCCAGTCACCTGCAGAACCCGATCATCCCCGAGCCTTGCACGCTCTTGATCGCGGGCTCCGGGGTGTCACTGATCTGCACAAGGCTGACGCGGCGAAACCCGCGCCGCTCGTCCTGATAGAAACCTTCTACAGTCGGTTTCGCCTCGGGGGGCAGGGACGGTCTAGAAGGGCCTAGACCCCGTATCGCTCCAGCAGTTCGTCCCAGCGTTGCTGGCCTTTGAGGACGTGTTCGAGCGCTTCGCGGGCTGCGCCGTGACCGCCGCGGGCATGGGTGACGTACCGGGCTTCGTCGCGGACCTCGGGCATGGCGTCGGCCACCGCCATCGGGTAGCCGCAGCGGAGCATGGCCGGCAGGTCGTTCAGGTCGTCACCCAGATACGCCGCCTCTTCGAGCGCCACGCCCGCCCGCTGGCACAGGGTTTCGAACCCGGACCCCTTCTCGACTGCGCCCTGCTGCAGCAGCTCGATCCCCAGCTCGGCCATCCGCAGCGTGACGCACCGGCTGCTGCGGCCGGTAAGCACCCCCACCTTGACCCCCAGCGACATCGCGGCCTTGATCGCGAACCCGTCGCGAACGTGGAAGCCCTTGGATTCCACGCCCAGATCGTTCGCGTAGATCAAGCCATCGGTCAGCACGCCATCCACGTCGAACACGATCAGCTTGATGGATTTGAGTTCCGACATCAGGGGATGGAGCTTAGGTGTCCGGGGTGTTCGGCGGGCTGGTCCAAGGTTCAAGGTTTAGTTGCGCAGGTTGAGATTCTAAGCTTTCCATTTCTCCGCCGGCCGGGGCTCTGGGGGGCTGGGTTCCGGGGGGTTACCCTTCGATCACTTTCAGGGCCACGAGGTCTTGCACGTCGATCAAGCCCAGCGGCGCCCCGCGGGCGTCGACGACGGGGATCTCATCGATCCGAAACTCGCGCATCATCCGCACCGCGTCGCGCACGAGGCTGTCCGCGGCGAGGCACCGCGGCTGCCGCGTCATGACGGATTCGATCCGCTCCTGCAAAGCGTCTTTGCCCCGGCTGATTAGCAGACGGCGCAGGTCCCCGTCGGTGAAGATGCCCTCGAGCCGGCCCGCTGCATCGACGACGAGCAAAGCCCCCGCCCGGCGCCCGCCCGGGGAGCGGACCTCGTTCCGCAAGGCGTGCTCGATGGTCTCGCCGACGTGGACCAGCGGCAGGTTCTCCCCGGCGCGGAACCGCATCGCCTGCACCACGGGGGTCAGCTGCCGGCCGAGGCTGCCG
>JAJUHR010000016.1 GCA_029267795.1 Planctomycetota bacterium | reverse complement strand
GGGCCCAGACCATCGAGGACTTTTTGATAGTACCCGCAGCTATGGTCCAGCCCGCCGGGACGGGATCGCTGCAGCCACAACGCCCGGTGCTCCGCTATAACGTGGTCGAGTTGTTCGCACAATCGCCGCTTCACCACCGGGTCGAGAGCTTCGGGGGTCCCAAGGGCTTCGGGATTTCCAGCTCTTCCGGGGGCGGGGGTTCCGGGGGTGCGTCGAAGGACCGCCCGCTGAGCCGCCAGCCTGGCCACAGCCAGCGTGTGCACCAGCTCGCGTTGGGTCAGCGGATCGAGCCCGCTCGGCACCCGGCCGGCTGACCCGTCCAGGCGAGCCAGCACCCCCCGCCACTGCTCCACGCTCCCCGGCCGAGGGTCCTTTCCAAAAGGGGTCTGCAAGTCGCTGAAGAGCGCCGACATATTGCGCAGCGGCCTCGGTACCCCCTCAGGCCCCGGCGGCCCCGCGACAAGCCGAATCTCCCGGTCGACGTCCCCCAGCTCGTCCAGCCAGGGGCCCACGCCTCCCGTCGCATCGCCGAAGGCATGCCACGCCGCGGCCCGCGGGTCGAAGGACCGCGCCGCACCGGCGTTCCACGCGGCGTTCGCCCCCTCCGCCAGCGCGTGCAACGTGATCGGCCACTGCTGGCGGTGACCGTGGTCGCCCCAGTCGGTGATCAGATACCCCCTCGCGCCGTGAGCCACGCCTTGTTCCGCAGCGGCGGCAAGGTTGGCGCGGCGTTCGGTCGTGCGACCGACAATGCTGCACCACGAGCTCGTGCCGGGACACACCCACACCTCGCACCCCGCACGCCCCAGCCGCTCGCACCAACGGCTAAAAGGAGCGTCCGGCTCGTACCCCCATGCCAGCGCGATCATGTCCCGGGGAACCAGGTGGACCGACCCGGGGTGGTGCAGGGCGATGTCGGACCAGAACATCGGCCGAAAACCCCGGCGCCGCGCCGCCTCAGCGACCTTGTGAACAAAATCGAAATACACCGCAGCACGCCCCCGCCGGGCCACCTCCTCCGCCGAGCGGCCATAACCCACGTCGAACGTCTCGTCGCAGCCGATGTTGACCAACCCGCTGGAGAAATTCGGAAGCAGCTGGTCCAACCACTCCTCCACCAGCCCGATCGATCCGGGGTCCACCGGGCACAGGCTGAACGGACCCTCACGCGGTACCTGGTGATCGCCCGCGTCGAACCACCACCGGCCGCGGGTCTCCGCCAGCGGCGCATACCGCCGGTGCCGCAGCCACGCCGTCAGATGCCCAAAGCAATTCTGGTTCGCCCCCAGCACCACCCCGCGCCACCGGCAGTACGCGTCGAGCAGGCGGACCTCCTCGGCCGTGATCGGAGAACACCCGCGCCAGACTTCCTCGTGGCCGTGGTAAGCGAACGTGTGCTCGGTATACAACTGCAGGTGGTTGATCTTCAGCGACGCCAGCAGGTCCACCGTGCCCTCCAGGTGGGCCATCGTCGGCACCCGGTCGCGCGACACGTCTAGCATCACCCCCCGGTGGGCGAAGCTGGGCCAGTCTTCGATCTCCAGCCCGGGCAAACCCAGGCCGGGACACGCAAGCACCTGCACCAGCGTGGCTAGTCCATAGCGCAACCCCTGCTCGCTGGCAGCTTCGATCACCACAGCAGGGTCACCCGCAACCGCAGGGGGCGCGATCCGTAAGCGATAGGACTGCTCAGCGTTCACGGGGGCGAACCCCAACCGCCTCCCAACCTCGCACCGCAACCATGGCCCCGCATTCGCTCCGACAATCCGCACGTCCACCCGCGCACCCAGGATTCGACAAGCCAATTCGCTGCCCGACCCAGCGATGGTCAGCACTCCCCTGGGCCGATCGACCACAGCCCCCGTGAACCGCAACCGCTGCGGAGCAGGCAACAACGATAAACTCAGACCCGCGTTGGACAACGTGAACCCGCCTGGGATGCTTTCCTTTGCACACCGCAAGACCAGCCACAGCCGCTCAACCCGCCGCCTCTCCCTGTGCGGACGCAGCCCGCTCCCGCTCCAACCCCTCAGAGACCGCAACCGACTCCGCTCGCGCCCGACCGCTCCACGCCACGACAAACGACACCGCCGTTGCGATCGCCATCCGCCAGGGGTACGCCAGCCGCAACGCCCCCGCCGACCGCGCCCAATCACCCCCGAGCCCCACCAGTTCAACCCAAGCCGCGACGTGAGACCACACCCCCTGCCACACCCCCGGCTGCAAGAATAGGACGACGAGGAACCCGCCCAACATCGATGCCACCGCGCTGCCGCTGCTGCCTCGGCGCGTGAAGATCGCCGTCAGGAACACCCCCAGCAGCCCCGAGTACGCGAACGTCATGACACCCAGCGCAAAGTCGATCAGCGTCTGGCCGCTGTGTCGCTGCCAATACACGCACAACCCCGCGAACAGCGTCTGCACCAACCCCCAACCCACCACCGCCGCACGCCCGACACGCAGGTAATGCCGCTCCTCCCGGCCCGGCCGCCACGGTTTATAGAAGTCCGTGACCAGCGTGGCCGCCATCGCGTTCAGCGACGAGTTGATCGACGACAACGCCGCAGCGAACAACCCCGCCAGCGACAGCCCCAGCACCCCAGCCGGCATCTGGCGGAGCATAAACCGCAGAAACACCGATTGAGCCGCGTCAACCGGCCCCCCAGGCGCCGCCGCACCCGGCACCGCCAGCCCACGTTGGTACACATATAGCAACAGACCGATCAACAGGAACATCGCCGTGAACGGCACGCTCATCAGGATCGCGCCGATCAAAGACCGCCCCCCTTTCGCCGGCGACGAACACGTCAGCATCCGCTGCGCCAGCTCATGATCGGTGCCGTACGCCGCCATGTTGAACAACGTAAAGCACACCAGCGCGGTCACCAGCGTGTAGCTCTGCGACGGATCGAACCCCAGCCACGCGCTGCCCGGCCGCAGCCCCACATTCAGCACGGTCAGCTTGGACGCCTCCCCGGGCCCGGGGTTGGATAGCGCCTCGACCATCTCGCCCACGCCCAGCGGAATCTGGACCCACAGCAGCGCGAGCGTGGCCGCGATCGCCAAAAGAAAAACGCCCGCCTGCACCACGTTGGTCCAGATCACGCTGGCGATCCCGCCGACAAGCGTGTAACCCACCCCCACCGCCATCAAGACCGCGATGCCGACGAGCAGGCGCCCCGGCTCGACCAGCCGACCCTCGGCCGGCTCGCCGAACACGATCATCGCCGCCGCGATCGCCGCGATGTACACACGGGCCCCGTCCGCAAACACCCGCCCCAGAAGGAACATCCCGCTGGCGGTCAGCCGGGCCGGCTCCCCGAACCGCGCCCCCAGCAACTGGTACACCGTAGAAACGTTGTGCCGGTAAAACGCCGGCAGGAAGAACGCCGCCACCACTACCGCCGCCACCATCTGCCCGATCGACGCGGATAGAAACGTTAGGTCGCCGGCGTACGACTGGGCCGGCAGGCCGATGAACGTCGCCGCCGAGATCGCCGTCGCGACGATCGAGCACGCCACAGCCCACGCCGGCATCCGCCGCCCCGCAAGGAAATACTCTTCCGTATCACGCTGTCCGCGGCGGGAGAACACCACGCCCGTGACGACCACCACCGCCAGGTACCCCAGCAGGATCAGCCAATCCAGCTCGTGCAGGGCCGATCGTTCCAAGGCCATGCTGCGTATCGTAACGGCGATTCACCGCCCCCGCCGTACAGGAGAATCCCCGCAGGGTTCCAAAGGCTCGCGGCTGTCCGAGGGTGCCTCTTTGAGGACCCCTGCCGCGGCCGAGTCATCGCGAGACCTTTGACTCTCGATCAAACCTACCTCACTGGTCAGCAGCAGCGCCACGATCGCAGCGATCAGGGTCGTCGGCAGCAGTTGCAGGCCCGCCATCTCAGTGACCACGAGGGTCGACCCGATGGGGGTTTTCGTCACGCCCGTGTTGATCGCGGCCATCAGCGCCGCCATCATCACCACCTCGTTGGCCTGCGGGATCACTTGGTGGCTGAGCCGACCCAGGGCCATACCGATGAAGAACAGCGGGATGATGAACCCGCCACGCCATCCGCAGGAGATCGTCACCGACGTGCCTAGAAACTTGGCTGCTGCCGCGACGGCCAGCACCCCCATGGCCGGCTCGGCCAGCGCGAGCCTCCCAATCTGAGCCTCGCCGAACGTCAGCGCATAAGGTGACCCAAACGCCAGGGCTCCTAATGCCACGCCACCAAACATCGGGGCTATCCACTCGGGCACCCGGGCAAACACACGACGCAGGCTCACGGTGGTGTAGGTGAAGAGAATCGCGATCAAGGCCGCAGCGATCCCAGCTACCAAGGACCAACCAAGATCAGACGGGCGCAGCGGCGCCATCTCAGGAAACCGCCAGACCGGCGCCAGGTCCAGCCCCGTGGTCAGCACGAACACCGTGAACCCGCACATCGCACCCACCAACGCCGGCAGCAAGGCCTCGTAATACTCCAAGCCCCTGCGGTGCAGAATCTCCAATGCAAAGATCGCTCCGCCCAGCGGCGAGCCGAACAGAACAGTGAACCCCGCAGCCATCCCCGTGATCGCCAACACCCGCCGCTCCACCACCGACAGCCGGCGCCGGTCCGCCACCCAAGCCCCGATCAGCCCCGTGGTCTGCACCAGCGGAGCCTCCGGCCCCGCTGCCCCACCCGAGGCGATACACACCAGCGACACCGGCAGCAGCGAGCGAAGGTCACGCAAATCCTTGCTACCCCCCAGTACATGGATGTTGTCCACCAACAGCTCGACATTGCCCGGCGTCCCCAGCCAGCGCGTCAGCAACGCCACCACCACCCCGACTCCCGCCAAAACCCCCAGGTGGGTCGCCGAACCCCACGACTCTGGCCCTAAAACCCCTTCCAGACCGCGCAGAACAGCCAGGAATAACGCACCGATCAGAGCCCCAACCACCCCAATCAGCACCACTAGCCAGAAGATCTGACGCAAGTCGCCGAAGACTGCACCGGCCAGCGGTTTGAGCCTCGATGCGAATCCAGACATGCGGGTCCCTGCCTCCCAGTGCCCCCCCGGCCTATCCCTTACACCTCACACGCCACGGCCCGCCTCGGACCCTTCGGACTCTCCCCGACCCCACGCCGAGATCGCCAGCATCAACCACCCAGCCATCAGCGCCGACCCACCCAGCGGCGCCAGTCGTCCAAACTGCGGTTGATCGGTGAGCGCCCGCAGATACAGCGACCCCGAAAAAAACACCATCCCCACGGTAAACAGCCCACCCGCCAGCACCGGTAACCGGCCCCCACCGCGCCCGCACAACCAGGCCACCGCCAACAACGCCAAAGCGTGATACATCTGGTACCGCACGCCGATCTCGAACGCCGCCAATCGCTCCACGGGCAACCGGCCCCGCAACACATGGGCCTCCACGGTGCCAGCCACCAGCCCGAGCATGCCCGCTAATCCGCCGATCGCCAGAAAAACTCGATACATCGGATCGACCCTCGCTCAAACCCTGCAGCCCCCGGCGTCGGGAAGATGCCGCTGCACCGATCGCCCACGACGCCAGGCCACTGCACGCAAATCGCAGGCGTAGGGTATAATCTTGGAAAGTGGGATGCCACTAACGCATGTTGCTTCCGGGGAGGCGAGGCACGAAAACCAGCGGGCGTGAAACGCATGGACGCGCCGGCATGCGACCGCGGCTGGAACCCAAAAACAAATGAACCCCGGGCGGAGGCTGTTCTCGAATCAGGAGTGGGAACGGATCGCGCGGTCGTTGCAGCTATCGGAGCGGGAGTTCCAAATCCTCCAGTGCCTCTTCGACGACCTGAAGGAGGTCAAGATCGCGGAAAGGCTCAGCCTGTCGCCCCACACGATCCACACCCACCTGGAACGGATGTATCACAAGATCGGCGCCACCAGCCGCGTGGGAATCCTCTTGAAGGTTTTCAAACGATACCTGGTGTTAAATGACGCAAATGGCGCAAGCGGCGCAAAGTTCGAGCCCAATGAACAACCAAGCCCCATAATGTGACCAGCCGCGCCGATACGTTATAACCACTTCCAAAACAGTATCTTGTGTTCGCTGTCCCCTGACTAGCCGTCGGCTGACTAGCCGACTTTATTTTTTCAGTTCAAAGAGTACGTTGCCTCTATCGACTTTACTTAACACCCACCCCTTTCAAGGCCGCCCTAAGCCAAAAAAGGGGACGCGTGTTTAGGACCTTGGGCAGAGGCTAAGCAACACCTAAGCAAGAAATATTCAGCCTATCCCCGGAGGCAGGAGGAAGCCGGTGGGGAGAAACTTAGGAGGGCGAAGCATTGGAGGGTGCAGAAAAACACCCCCCGCTTGGAGCCGGGGGGTGTTTCATTTTGTCCGCGATGGAGCCCTAAGCGCTCTCGCATAAGTTTGTCGCTTGGGTGCCACACCGCACCCCGAGCCGTAAGGCAGGTCAGCGACCTGCCTCTTGTTGGGCGGGCCTCTGGCCCGCCGAATCCATCTTTTTCGTAGGGTGCGCTACGCGCACCAAAAAAAAGCCCCGGCTGGAAAGCCGGGGTTCACGATCCACCGCGCGGGTGCAGGTGCCACTGACAAACTTGTTTGTCAGTGGCTGAACTTACCCCGCCGGGTGCCTGGGGCTAAGCGTAGCGTGCCCCAGGCCCGTAGGGCAGGTCATCGACCTGCCAATTGACTGAGCCTCGCAGGGGTGCGCTGGGCGCCGGATGGCTGGGGCACGGGGTGCCACACAGCACGCTGAGCCGTAGGCGAGGCTGCTGTATGCATAGCTGCCAAGCGTTCAGCCTTAAGGACCCATTTTTCTGGAGCGCCGCTGGGTCACTCCTTCACCTCGTACTCCGCATCAATGATCTCTTCGGGGCCCGCCCCGGCCTTGCCTCGCTCCTCGGCCGCCGCGCCCGGAGTCGGTCGGCCGGCGGCGCCGGCAGCACCCATCTTCTCGTAGATGGCCTTGCCCATCTCCTGCGCCGTGGTGTTGAGCTGGTTCACAGCCCGCTTGATGGCCTCGGCGTCGTCCTGCTTGACCCGCGCCTCCACGTCGTTGATCGCCGATTCGATCCGGCCGCGAAGCTCCGAAGAAACCTTGTCCCCGTGCTCCTCCAGCTGCTTGCGGATCTGATAGACGGTGTGCTCCGCTTGGTTGCGGGCGTCCACCAAGTCGCGAGTCCTCTGGTCGTCGGCGGCGTGAGCCTCGGCGTCCCTCTTCATCCGCTCGATCTCCTCCTTCGACAAGCCGGAGGAGCCTTTGATCTCGATGTTCTGGCTCTTGCCCGTGGCCTTGTCGGTGGCCAAGACGCTCAGGATGCCGTTGGCATCGATGGCGAACTCGACCTCGATCTGCGGCAAGCCCCGCGGCGCGGGGGCGATCCCCGTCAGGTTGAACCGCCCCAGCGTCCGGTTGTCCTTGGCCATCGGCCGCTCGCCCTGGAGCACATGGATGGTCACCTCGGTCTGGTTGTCCGCCGCCGTGGAGAATACCTCCTTCTTGCTCGTGGGGATCGTCGTGTTCTTCTCGATCAGCTTGGTCATCACCCCGCCGAGCGTCTCGATGCCCAGCGACAGCGGCGTCACGTCCAGCAGGAGGATGTCCTTGACCTGGCCCTCCAGCACCCCGCCCTGGATCGCGGCGCCGATGGCCACTACCTCATCGGGGTTCAGGCTCTTGTTGGGCTCCTTGCCGAAGATCTCCTTGGCGATCGCCTGCACCCTGGGGATGCGGGTCGCGCCGCCGACCAGCACCACCTCGTCCACGTCCTTCGGGCTGAGCTTGGCGTCGCGCAACGCGGTCGTGCACGGCTCACGCAGCCGGTCGAACAGCGACGCGCACAGCTGCTCGAACCTCGCCCGCGTGATCGAGACCTGCAAGTGCTTGGGCCCCTCGGCCGTGGCCGTGATGAACGGCAGGTTGACCGTCGTCTCTTGCACGGTCGACAGCTCGCACTTGGCCTTCTCCGCCGCCTCCTTGAGCCGCTGCAACGCCATCGGGTCCTTCCGCAGGTCGATCCCCTCCTTCTTCTTGAACTCGTCGGCCAGGTAATCGATCAGGCGCTGGTCCCAATCATCGCCGCCCAGGTGCCCGTCCCCGTTGGTCGACATCACCTCGAACACGCCGTCACCGATGTCGAGGATCGAGATGTCGAACGTGCCGCCGCCCAGGTCGAACACCGCCACCTTGCCGCTCTTGCGCTTGTCCAGCCCGTACGCCAGCGCCGCCGCCGTCGGCTCGTTGATGATCCGCTCCACCTTCAGACCCGCGATCTCCCCCGCCTCCTTGGTGGCCTGACGCTGCGAGTCGTTGAAGTACGCCGGCACGGTGATCACGGCGCGCGTCACCTTCTCACCCAGGTAGTCCTCGGCCGT
This sequence comes from Planctomycetota bacterium, assembly GCA_029267795.1. Taxonomy (GTDB): domain Bacteria; phylum Planctomycetota; class Phycisphaerae; order Phycisphaerales; family Phycisphaeraceae; genus JAJUHR01. The sequence goes on along the minus strand of JAJUHR010000016.1, from coordinate 5,366 downwards.
CTTCTTCAGGTCCTGCAGGATCATCGCGCTGATCTCCTGCGGGGTGTAGGTCTTCTCACGCACCTTCACCTTCACCAGCTCGTCTTCAGCCCCGACGACCTCGTAGGGCACGATCTTCTCTTCACCGTGCACCTCGTGGTGCCGCCGGCCCATGAACCGCTTAATCGAATAGATCGTGTTCTTGGGGTTCGTCACCTGCTGGTGCTTGGCCAGCTGCCCCACCAGCCGCTCGTTCTTGTCGGTGAAGCCGACGATCGAGGGCGTGATCCGGCTGCCGGAGCTGTTGATCAGCACCTTCGGCTGGCCGGCTTCCATGATGGCCACCACCGAGTTCGTCGTCCCCAGGTCGATGCCAACGATCTTGGACATAGGGTTCACCTCGTTCTTTCGTTAGTTCCTGCCTCGCCCGCCGCCAACGCCGATGCCGTATAAAACCTTCGCCAAAATCCCCCCTTCGTGCAAAGTACCTCCCCTGACGGCCCGCTCGTCGATTCAACCGAGGGCTCAGAATACCTCCGCTTCGACCCACAAAAAAGCAAAGCTTGTGCCACGAGGTATTGTAGGTAAGTCCAACTTCGGCAATCGCTTTCCATACGCCCCGCCGAAAACCACCTGCCAGCGTAGCGCCGCACCGCCCGCGGCCTGCCAATTTGGCAAGGCCGACACACCCGCCACAAGCACCCGTCCAGGCTTCCACTCCGCTTCGACCGCGCATCTTCATCCTTCCCTCTCCGCCCAGCGCCGTACACCGTCCCTCCGCAGCCAGAGCGATCAACCGACCCCGCGCTCAGGCCCGTGCAACCTCGCCCGGGCCTCCGCGCGCCCTTGGCTCATCCGACGCGCTACACGCGACGACTCGGAACTGGGGCGCCTCCGCAAAAATCCACCGCCCAACGGGTAGTCAACAAAAACAAGGATTTGCGGTATCATCAAAGGCATTCAGGGACGGATTGAGCACCGCGGATTACAACACAGCACCGTCACCGTTTTTGTCCAAGGAGAGTCTTACGATGGCAAAGAAAGGCGCCAAGAGCATGGGTGGGGGAAAAATGTCTTTGAGCAAGCCGGCTTCGAAGGGGCAGATCATGGCCGGGATTTCGGAACAAACAGAACTGAGCCGCAAGCAGGTAGCCAGCGTGTTCGACGCCTTGTCGAGCATGATCAAGACGCACCTGGGTGGCCGCGGGCCCGGGGTGTTCACGGTCCCGGGCTTGATGAAGCTCACCGTCCAACACAAGCCCGCCACCAAGGCGCGCATGGGCATCAACCCGTTCACCAAAGAACAGATCATGATCAAAGCCAAACCGGCGCGGAAAGTGGTCAAGATCCGGGCCTTGAAGAACCTTAAGGAAATGGTGAAATAAACCGTGCGATCGCCAGGTCGGGGCACGTGGCCCCACCCGTGGCAATCACCCTTGGCTCCTCCGAATCCCTGCGACACGCAAGAACCCCCGGTCGGCTCCGATGCCGGGGGTTCTTCTTTTTTCTCCTCTCGCGCGGACCGCAAAAATTACAGCTCACCTCACCGCGTCACGGGCCCGCAGCATCGGCCGCCCCGCGAGCCTCCGCTCGAACAAACCTCGCCCAACCGACCGCGAACACCGCAACCATCATCGCGCCAAAACCGCCCGCCACCTCCACCTGCACCCCCGCCAGCCGCAAGCCCAGCGCGCCCGGCCCCAGCAACAACACCGCGGCGAAACCGAACACCGGCAGCACCGCCGACCAACCCGGCGCCCACGGGTGGATCGCACCCAGCGACGCCAACGGCGGCAGCAACATCGCCACCGATAATCCCCACCACCACCCCCCCGCCGCACCAACAACCCCGCCTAGCAATAGCCACACGCCCACCAGCCTGCCGAACCGCGCGATCGTCAAGCCCGATCGACCGCTGAGCCGATCCCCAGCCGCGTGAGCCAACCACCGCTGCAAAACCGCCACCCACAACGTCAGCACCACCGCGTGAAACGCCGGCCCCCCGCCGGCCCATTCAGCCCGAAACCACGGCCGATCGACGGCAACCAACGACAGTACCCCCACCGCGGAAGGGACGAACGCACCCGCGACGATCGCGGTGCTCAGCAAATCACCCGTCGCACGCAGGTACCGCAACGACAGCGCCCCCTGCCAAAGGATCGGCCAGCCCGCCGCCACACACGCCCAACCCGTCAGCAGCATCTCCAACAGCCACGGGTACACCATCGCTCCAGTCGACCGCTCACCTCCAGCGAGCACCGGCCCCAGATAGTGCAGCCCCAGCGCCGGCAGACCAAACACCACCGCGGTGGCGAACCGACTCTTGTACTCGTAGACCATCCGGCTGCGCAGCGCCCCCAGGTCGTTGTCGGCGCGGGACACCTCCCCCACCCGATCGCGCAGTTCAAGGCCGAACCGCCTCGCGATCGCCGCCACGCACACCATATCGGCCTCCGTCAGCGCAGCCCGCTCACCCCCACGTCCGCCCGCACCCCGCGCCACCCACGCCCACTGCCCCGCAGGATCGACAGCGTTGGGATACCCCGCCCCAGCCCACGCCGCAGAAAGCCGCTGCGCATGCCGCGCGTCTTGCAAGCCATCGAGAATCACAAAAGTACGAATCACACAACCACCCCGACCTTCACCGCGCTGCACCCAAACAAAACACACCACACCGCCGTTTATTTTCACCGTTTTTCGTGATAGTCTGCCACCCCCGGACGCAGGAGAACCCATACCCGCCATGAGCACGCTCACGCCAACCCGCACCCAGCAGATCATCGATCGCCACGACCGGTGCATGAGCCGCAACTACCCGCGGCAACCGATCGCCATCATCCGCGGCGAGGGATGTTACCTCTACGACGCCGAGGGTCGGCGGTACCTCGACCTCTTCGCGGGGTTCGGCGCCGGCTTGCTCGGCCACTGCCACCCCGACCTCGTCGAGGCGGTCACCCAGCAGGCCCGCACCCTCTGGCACACCGGAAACCTGCTGCACACCGAGCCCCAAACCCTGCTGGCCGAAGCGATCTGGCGCCACGGCTTCGGCGGCCGATCCTTCTTCTGCCACAGCGGCGCCGACGCCAACGAGGCCGCGTTCAAACTCGCCCGACTGTACGGCAAGGCCAAACCCGCCGCCAAGGGCCGGCCCACGCCAGCTAGCCCCCTAGGCCGGTTCAAGATCATCGCAGCCACCGGCAGCTTCCACGGGCGAACGTTCGGGACGATGGTCGCCACAGGCCAGGAGGACGTCCGACAAGGCTTCGAGCCGCTCCTGCCCGGCTTCCTCCACGTGCCGTACAACAACCTGCCCGCGGTCGAACGCGCTATCGACGAAGAAACCATCGCAATCGTCGTCGAACCGATCCAAGGCGAAGGCGGGATGAACCTGCCCGACGACTCCTACCTCCCAGGCCTGCGCCAACTGTGCGACGAGCGCGACCTGCTCCTGATCCTCGACGAAGTGTGGACCGGCTGCGGACGCACCGGCCGGTATTTCGCGCACCAGCACTGGGGGGTCGAGCCGGACATCATGACCCTGGCCAAGGGCGTCGGCGGCGGCCTGCCCGTGGGCGTCATGTGCGCCAAGCCCCACGTCGCGGAGCTGTACGACTGGAGCAAGTACGGCAAGGCCAAGCACGCCACCACCCTCGGCGGCAACTGCATCGCCATGGCCGCGGCAGCCACCGTATTCAAGGTGCTCCAGCGCGACGGCCTGGTCGAACGCGCAGACCACCTGGGCCGCCGTACGCTGCAGCGCCTCTCGCGGCTGATCCCCTCGTGCCCCGCGGTCAGGGCGGTGCGCGGCAAGGGGTTGTTTATCGGGATCGAGTTAAACCCCGCGGCCAAGGGCGCCACCTTCAAAACTGTCGGCGACGTGGTGAAACGATGCCTCGACCTGGGCGTCATCATTCAATCCGCGCAGAAGAACGTGCTTCGGCTGGCCCCACCGCTGACGATCAGCGAGTCGCTGTTGGACGAGGGCTTGGCGGTGATCGAACGGGCCCTCCAAGGGGTATAACCGCGTCGCCCCGCCACGCTCTGGGCGTTCCAGGCAAAGGCGCGATGGCCGCCGCGTACCTCGCGCTCGGCCTGTGGGCCTGTACCCCGCAACCCCCCGCCGCCCACAACCCCACTCTAGCGCAATTGCCGACGCTCCCGTCGATCCGCTCGCGCATCACCCCGCCCCACCCCGCCTCTCTGGACCCCCACAGCCGCCCCCTGGCGATAGCCCAGATCGAACGGCTCGACCTGCCATTGGATCGCCCGCTGGAGCGCATCGAGCCCTTTCTGGACACCTCAGGACTCAACGAGGCCGTGGTGCAAGCCTGGCACGCCAACGGGTTGCGGGCGGGCCTCGTCGATCCGAGCCTGCGGAACAAGCTGACCGAAGACTTGGGCGCGCCGCTCAGCCATCAAACGACACAAACCGTCCTGACCGGCCACCCCCAGTCCCTGGGAACCTCAGGGCCGATCCATGACCCCCGGTCGCTGCAGCTCACCCTGCCCGATCAAAGCCCGCAAACGCTCAGGTTGACCAGCGGGCGTTTGCAATGGCTCCTGCGCTGCGTGCCGGACTCGACAGGCGCCATCACCGCGATCGAACTCGTCCCCCACCACTTTCAGCCCAAGGCCACCGTGCAGCCGCGCGAACCCTGGGAAAAAGCCCTCGACGGGCGGGTTTTCGAGCAGTTGGCGCTGAAGGTCACGCTCCCGCTGAACCGGGTGCTTGTCGTCGCCCCGGATTGGCCGCAAGCCGCAAGTGCGCCCCCGCAAGAAGCTTCGACCCCCGAGCCACCCGACACAGCAGGCGCGGGATCAGCCGGGGTTCATCCCGCACCCATCGAACCACCGAATAACCAGGCCAGCCCGGAGCAAACCCACGAGCCGGCACACCGCCAAGACCCCTCACCCACGCTCCCACCCAACCTCGGCACAGGACTGCTGACAGCCTCCCGCTTCGGCCGGCCCGTGCAAGCGGTCTTCCTGATCACCCTATCCCCCGTGGAACAACCACCGCCCCATCCATTGAGCCCCCCGTAGCTGGGATCGAGTCGTCGAACGGGCTAAGCGCGCGGGTGCCTGGGGCTAAGCGCAGCGTGCCCCAGTCGTAGCCGTAGGGCGGGGCTTCGCCCCGCCACTGACTTAGCCCGCCGTGAACACACGGCGGGCCCTTCACCGTAGCTAGCCGCCGCTGGCAACCCCCGGCCCCAACACCCGATCCGCGGGCGAATTCACCGCGCCTCCGGCGTCTCCGCTTCGTCCAACCGGTACTGCTTCATCTTCTTGTACAACGTGGTGCGGTTGATATCGAGCTGCCGGGCCGTTTCCTGGCGGTTCCAGTGGTTGGCACGCAGGGCCGCGAGAATGATCTGCCTCTCCGGCTC
>JAJUHR010000007.1 GCA_029267795.1 Planctomycetota bacterium | reverse complement strand
TCGAGAAGAACGAGGCGCTGGGCGGGGTCATGGTCAACACGGGGACCATCCCCTCCAAGGCCCTGCGCGAAGCGGTGCTGCACCTGACCGGCGTCGGCAAGCGGGGCCTGTTCGGGCACGCGTACCGCATCAAACGCCACATCACCATCGCGGACCTGATCTCGGTCAGCCAGCGGGTCATCCGCCACGAGTGGGAAGTCATCCGCGATTCGTTGGAGCGCAACGGCATCGACCTGATCTGGGGCAAGGCCGCCTTCGAAGGCCCGAACCTCCTGGCCGTGACGCGCCCCGACGGCATGGAGCTGGTCACCGCCGAGAAGTTCCTGATCGCCATCGGCACCCGGCCCGCCATGCCGCCCAACGTCCCCTTCGACGGCAAGGTGGTGTTCACCTCGGACCACCTGCTGGCCCTCGACACGCTGCCCAGGTCGATGATCGTCGTCGGCGGCGGGGTCATCGGCACCGAGTACGCGTGCATGATGGCTGCCCTGGACGTGCGGGTGACGCTGGTGGAGGGCCGCCACCACGTCCTGGGGGGGGTCCTCGACGAGGAGGTCGCCGAGTCGTTCCAATACCAGATGCGTGTGGCGGGGATCACGCTGCGGCTGGGGGAAAAGGTCGAGTCGATCGAGAGGCTGGAGCCAGACCCGACCCGCAACGGCAACTGCCCGCTGGTGCAGGCCACGCTCGAATCGGGCAAGAAGCTGCGGGCCCAGACGCTGCTGTACGCCATCGGCCGCCAGGGTTTGTGCAGCGAGCTGGGGTTGGAAAACACCGGCTTGGAATACGACGATCGCGAGCGCCTGAAGGTCAACGAGAACTACCAGACCTCGGTCGAGCACATCTACGCCGCCGGCGACGTGATCGGCTTCCCCGCCCTAGCCAGCACGTCCATGGAACAAGGCCGGCTGGCGGTCTGCCACGCCTTCGGCCACAAAGCCGACTCCATGCCCCAGTTGTTCCCCTACGGCATCTTCAGCATCCCCGAGATCTCGATGGTCGGGAAAACCGAGCAGCAGCTGACCGAAGAAGGCGTGCCTTATGAGGCGGGCATCTGTTACTTCAGCGAGATCGCCCGCGGGCAACTCATGGGCAACGACACCGGCATGCTCAAGCTGCTGATCCACCAGGACAACCGGCAGATCCTGGGCGTGCACATCATCGGCGCCGGCGCCACCGAGCTGATCCACATCGGCCAGGTCGTCATGGCCTTTGGCGGCACGGTCGATTACTTCATCAACGCCGTGTTCAACTACCCCACGCTCGCCGAGGCGTATAAAAACGCCGCCATGAACGGCTCGAACAAACTGGCGCACGTCTAAGGGAGCGCCCCGCTCTCGCAAAGCCGCGCGAGTCTTTTTTGTGGGTCCGGGCCTGCCCGATTGGGTGGCTGGGGCCCAGCGCAGCGATGCCCCAGGAATATTCCCCCGGGAAGCGTGCCACTGACAAACTTGTTTGTCAGTGCATGGGTTCCCAGGTCTGGCGACGACGGCTTGACACACTGACAACAGGAGTTGTCAGTGCCACCCCCGCCGGGAGCCGCGACCGCCCCCTTTGGCTTTCACGCCAACACCACGCGGCCCGTACCGCGCACGATCTTGCCCAATACGTAAACCTGCTCGCCGGCCCGCTGCAGGTGCTCCCGCACCGTTTCGGCGAAATGCGGGCGAACCACGACCACGTACCCGATCCCCATGTTGAACACGCGGAACATCTCCTCCTCCGACACCCCCCCCTGCTCCTGCAGGAACCGGAACACCGCGGGGACCTGCCAGGCTGCGCGGCTGATCCGCGCGTTGAGGTGGCTGCCGAGCGTGCGCGGCACGTTGCCCTCCAGCCCACTGCCGGTGATGTGCGACATGGAGGTGACCACCTGTTTGACCTTGTAGCAGCGCAGGGCCGAGACGATGGCCTGGGCGTAGATGCGCGTGGGGGTCAGCAGCACCTGGCCGAGGGTCTGGTCGGCCACCAGCTGCGGGTAACACCGGTCCAGGTCGAGCTTACGCCGCTTGACGATGGCGCGCACGAGGCTGTAGCCGTTAGAGTGCACCCCGCTGGACGCCAGCCCGAGGATCACGTCGCCCACGTCCGCGCGCGAGCCGGTGATCAGGCGCTTGTACTCGCAGACGCCGACGGCGAACCCGGCCATGTCGAACTCGCCGGGGGCGTACACGTCGGGCATCTCGGCCGTCTCCCCCCCCAGCAGCGCGCAGCCGGCCAGCAGGCACCCGTCCGACACCCCCTTGACCATCGCCACCGCGACCTGCGGCTCGAGCTTGTTGACCGCCAGGTAGTCGAGAAAGAACAACGGCTCCGCCCCCTGGACGATCAGGTCGTTGACACTCATCGCCACCAAGTCCTGGCCGACGGTGTCGTACACCTTCATCTGGGCGGCGAGCTTGACCTTGGTCCCCACCCCGTCGGTACAGCTGACCAACACGGGGTCACGGTAGTTGCGCCGGAATAGTTTTTCGCTAAAGTCCAGCCGGAAGCACCCCGCGAAGCCGTCGAACGGCCCCAGCACTCGCCGGCTGTACGTCCGACGCACGTGCCGCGCGATCATGGCCACCATGCGGTCGGCGGCTTCGATATCGACGCCAGCATCGGCGTAGGTGATCGGCTTGTCTGGACCGGCTCGTGTCACGGGAGGGATAGTGTATCGGCGGCAGCGTCGGGGCCACAACGCACGCCACGCGGCAAGGGCGGCGCTTTCGATGACAAGCCACCGGCAGGGGCATAGAATTTCAACGATTCAGGGGCCTTTGAGAAGGAACCGGATGCGAACCCACACCCAGCCGGACTCAAAACAAACGGACGCGATCGAAGCCCTGTTTGCGGATCGGGGGCTGCGTTGCACGAATCAACGCCGGGCTTTGTACGCAGCGCTGGCATCCCACAAGTACCATCCTACCGCTGAGCAGTTGTACTACCAGGTGCGTGGGCGTGTGCAGGGACTAAGCCTGGCGACCGTGTACAACACCCTCGAGGCCCTTTGCCGCTGCGGACTAGCGCGGAAATACTCCGGAGAAGCGGGGACGGCCCGCTACGACGCCTGCGTCCATAACCACGTGCACACGTGCTGCCAGCACACCGGCGCCGTCCACGATGTGCCAGATGAGCTGAGCCAACGATTGCTCGATTGCATCCCGGCCGAACTGCTCAAAGAACTGGAGTCCGAGTTGCACTTCAAAATCTCGCACGTACAGGTTCAACTGATCGGGGTGCACGAAGGCCACCAGATCCTCGGCGGATGACCCGCCCGCCAAACCAATCGAAAAAATGACCGTTCGGCTCGATGGACTCCGTAAGGTTCATTGAATATTGTGCTGCAGGAGATTTATAAGTTATAATTAATTTGTTGTAACTTCCATGAAGCAGGACCGATAACCACATCGCTGGTCAAATCCACCGGGGGGACAGAGCAGCGATTTTTGGGGGGGAAGCTTTCTGCAAGCTCCACAGCCACAAGCCAGCCCGACACGCCGATGCCGGCCTGAAAGTCGGCAAGGTCGTTTTGTCCGTTCTAAGCCTGCGGTGTGAAGCCTGCATGAGTGAATGGTCAATCTTTGAATTGTGCTTGATTCGATCCGCATAACTGCCGACTTACCGTTCGGTGCCTGATTTTTTTCCACGGAGCGGCCATGGCACACAGCCCCAACGGCAAAGCGCTGCCCAAAAAGCCCAGCCGTTCTATCTCCCTTTCTAGTGCCGAGCTTCTGGCGGAAAGCCCCCCCTTATCCCCGATCTCCAGCACCCACCCGGTTGAGTCATCCCCGCAGATCGAAGGCCTGATCCTCGGCGAGCTCGACGAAGACATCGCCGGGGAGTCGACGCAAGAGTCCGTGCTGGCCGAGTTCGATCTGCCGCGTACGGCCTCGCGGGGTGTCCGTGCAGTTCGAAGCGGTGCTAAAGCCTCCAGCAACGGCGCCACCTCACACTACGACAGCCACAAGACGGGGCGGTTCAACATCAAAATATTGGCGCCCCCCCTGCTCGCGCTGGTGGGCCTGATGCTGCTCGTGCCAGCGTCGTGGTCGGTCCTGTTGCTGGTCGGCGTGCCCGTGCCCGGGGCCGACCGCGTGGACGCCCCGAGGATGGCGCTGGCGATGCTCGCGTGCTGGCCGCTAGCGGTGTGTCTGGTGGCGTCCGCCGGATGGTTCTTCGTGCAGGAGCGCCGTCACCGGCAGTACGCCGGCTCGCCGCGCCATATCCCACGGCGTTAAAGCCGCCCCCGCCCTGCGCATCAGCAACACCTCGTGAATCACCAACCGCTCATGGTTCTGATGACATGGTGCCATGCGCCGCAAAAGATGCGTGAGTAGAGCCGATCTACTCCATCCGCAGCATGCCGCCGGGCGTGTGCCACTGGGTGCTTGTCAGCCGCTGTCGAGCGGTTCGGGTTGGGCGCTGGCGGGCAAGCCGCCAGTGACACCTGCCGTCAGCTAGAGGTGAGGTTGACGTGCTCTAGCCGCTCATCCCCCGGCGATCCGCGCCCGGCCGGATACTACGCGGTGGATCTGCGCCACGTCCCCCAACAAAGACAACGCCTGTTCGAGCGGGAGCATCGTGGCGGCGTCGGACAAGGCCGCCATGGGATCGGGGTGGGTTTCCAAGAACAGCGCTTGCACGCCCGCAGCGACCGCGGCACGCGCCAGCAGCGGGGCACGCTCGGGTCGGCCGCCTGAGGTTTTGCCGTCGGCTGCGCCCCCGGGCAACTGCGTGGAGTGTGTGGCGTCGAAGCACACGGGCCAGCCCAGCTCCATCAGGTCGCCCAAGCCGACGAAATCGTTGACGAGTCGTTGGTACCCGAAGAACGTGCCGCGTTCGGTGAGGATGATCCCAGTTGGTCGCCCCCCCGCTCCCTCGGTGAGCTTTTGGATAACGTGCGCCATCTCGGCCGGTGAAACGAACTGGCCCTTCTTCACGTTCACGGGTTTGCCCGTCGTGGCCGCGGCCACCAGCAGGTCGGTCTGCCGGCACAGGAACGCGGGGATCTGCAGCAAGTCCACCACTTGGGCGGCAGGGGCGGCCTGTGCGGGCTCGTGCACGTCGGTCGTCACGGGCACCCCCAGCCTCGCCTTGACCTGGCTGAGGGTCTTCAACCCCTTCTCCAGGCCCAGCCCGCGCCGGCTCTTGATGGAACTACGGTTGGCTTTGTCGAAACTGGCTTTGAAGATGTATCCCAGGCCTAGCTCGCAGCACCGGACGCGCAGCGCCTCGCCGACCTGCAGGCACAGGTCTAACGACTCAGCGGCGCAGGGCCCAGCGATTACCGCCAGGGGTTGCTTGGGTCCCACAGAGACTTGGCCGACGGTAACGGTTTGCATGACGCGGTCTCTTGCTTGCGATATTAGGACCCGCCGGCCGCCGCAGCCGCGGTGACGATCGCCACGCTGGCGGAGCAGCCGAGCCGATCAGCCCCCGCGTCGAGCATCCGCACCGCGTCGTCGTAGGTGCGGATCCCGCCGGAGGCCTTGACGTGCAGGCCGCCGCTGTGCTTCTTCATCAGCCTCACCGCCTCGACCGTGGCGCCGCCCGCCGGGTGAAAGCCCGTGGAGGTCTTGACGAAATCGCACCCGCTCTCGCGGGCCGCCTGGCAGGCGATGACGATGCGCGACTCGCCGCGATCGGGGGCCGCGTCGCTGGACTCGCTTAGCAGCAGCGCCGACTCGATGATGACCTTGACGACCACCTGCGGATCGACCGCCCGCGCCGCCTTGATCACCTCAAGGAACTCGTCCTTGGCCGCGTGCAGGTCGGCCTTGAGCAGGTTCGGCAGGTGAGCCACGAAGTCGATCTCCTGGGCGCCGTCCTTGACGGCTGCCGCGGCCTCGATCGCCTTGACGGTCGGCTTGCTGTGGCCCAGGGGGAACCCGACGACCGCGCACGTTTTGACCGGGCTACCCCGCAGCGCCGTGGCCACGTCCGCCACGAACACGCCGCCGACGCACACCGTCGCGAACCCGTGCTGCAGCGCCTCGGTGACGAGCCGGTGCACCTGCGGCCGGGTGGCCTCGGCCTTTAGCAGCGTGTGATCGATCCGACTCGCGAGGTTCATGACCACACCTGGGCCTATCAAAAACGCAAAGGGAAGCCTCGCTCGGCCGGTGCCGTTACGATACCGAGGCGCCCCACACGGCCGCGGCGGCGGCCACCGCGGTACCGGGCTTGATCTTCTGTCCCAGCTCGATCAGCTCGGATTCGATCGCGCTCAGCGCCGCCAGGGTGTCGCCCGCGTCGACGTACCCCATATGGGAGACGCGGAAAATCTTACCCTTCCACTTGGCCCCCCGGCCGTCCTGCCCGCCGGCGGCGTGCACGCCGAACTTGTCGCGCAGGGCGGCGCGGAACTTGCTGTCCTCGACGCCGGGCGGGTAGAACGCGCCGGTGACCGAGTCGCTCGGTGAGCTGGCGATCAGCCGCAAACCCATGGCTTGGAACGCCGCCCGGGTGCCCGCCGCCAACCGAGCAGTGCGAGCCCAGACGTTCTCCAAGCCCTGGGCCTCGATCATCTCCAAGGCCAGCCGCTGCCCGCGCACCAGGCTGACCGGCGGGGTGAACGGCACGTCCTTCTCGTGCCAGCTCTTGAGCCAGCGCCGCAGGTCCAGGTTGTAATACCCGTGCGGCTGAACGTCCTTGAGCCGTTGCAGCGCCCGCTCGCCCAGGCCGACGAACCCCAACCCCGGCGGGAGCATCAGCGCTTTCTGCGAGCCGGTGACCAGGGCGTCGATCCCCCAGGCGTCCATCTCCACGGGCAGGGCCCCCACCGACGTGATGCCGTCGACGATCAGCAGCGCATCGCTGCGGCGGACGACCTCGGCAACGGCCCTGACATCGGCGGCGGCGGCGGTCGAAGTCTCGCTGTGGCACATCGTCACCACGCTGGCGTCCGGGTTGGCCCGCAGCGCGTCAGCGACCTGCTCAGGCCTGACGGCATCGCCCCAGGGGACGTTGATGCGAACCTGCGCCACGCCAAACAGATCGTAGATATCCTGCCACCGCTCGCCGAACTTCCCGCTGGCGACCGTGATCGCCTTGCTCCCCGGTCGGATCAGCGAAACCGCCGCGGCCTCGAACGCGGTCGTACCCGAGCCGGCGATCGTCAACACCGGCCCCGCGGTGCGATACAGCCGCTGCAGCCGTTGCGACAGGTCCCCGAAGATCGCCTGGAACTGCTTCGTGCGGTGATGGATGATCGGCTGGGCCATCTCGAGCAGGACGGCCTCAGGCACGGCCGTAGGCCCCGGCGTGAGCAACCGCTGCTTATAAAACAATCCGCTGGTGTAGGTCGGCATGGCGTGGTTCCGTTGATTTTGGCAAGCCCTAAAAGGGGTCCGAAAACGTAACGCATTTCGCGCCCAGCCTCAAACCTGAGAATACCGGCATGAGCCGGCGATCCGATTGCGATGAGAAAGCCACGACGGGCGGCTTGTCCGGCTCGATCGCTGGAATAAACTTTGGATTTGGGGCGCCCCATCGCGGTTTTCGCCCTTGGCGGGCCGGCCGCCCAGCGGTTGCAGGCCATCGCAGGAAGCGGGTTCGTCTAAGTGATAGCTCCTCGAAGCACCTATGCACCGCCGCTCCTGACGGGGGCCGAAACCGCCCCCCCGAACGGCGTCCTGATCCGCCGGATGCTCGCCCTGGGGTGGAGCTACCGCTGGCCGTGCATCAAAGTATTGATCTGGCAAGTGATTGTGGTGGGGATGAGCTTGAGCGGCTTGGGGCTGACCGGGCTGGGAATCGACGTGATCCGCCACGCGGTCGACCCCCACGCCGCCCCGCCGAACTTCCGGTTCGGCTTGCGGCCCCCCGCCGACTGGACGCCCATGCAGACGGTCGTCGCGGTAGCGGTGGCGCTGATGGTCGTGGCGCTGCTGCAGGCGGTCATCCGCTACTACGCGACGATGTCCCAGGCCCGGTTGGTGCAGGCCATTATCATCCAACTGCGGTCGCAGGTGTACGACAAGCTGCAGCGACTCAGTTTCCGCTTCTTCGACGCCAACGAAAGCGCCTCGCTGATCAACTGCGTCACGGCCGACGTGCAGGCGGTGCGGGTGTTCGTGGACGGCGTGCTGATCGAGACGATCCAACTGGCGATGGCGCTGACGTTCTTTGTGACGTACATGGCCAGCGTGCACGTGCCGCTGACGCTGGCGTGCTTAGCCACGATGCCGTTGCTGTGGGTGGGGGCCGCGGTCTTTTCGCGCATCGTGCGGCCCGCGCACCTGCGGACGCGCAAGCTGCTGGACCGGTTGCTGCTGCGGCTGTCGGAGAACGTCCAGGGCATCCACGTGGTCAAAGGGTTCGCGCGCGAGCAGCAGGAGATCGACCGCTTCGAGCGGGCCTGCCAGGAATTGCACGACCACCAGCACTGGATCTTCTGGCGCGTCAGCACGTTCGTCCCGGCGGTGAACTACCTGACCTACGTGAACCAGGCGGTGCTGCTGGGCTACGGCGGGTACCTGGTGATCCACAACCGGTTGCTGCTGGGCGAGGGGCTGATCGTGTTCGCGGGGATCCTGCAGCAGCTGTCCACGCGGGTATCGAGCATCTCGATGATCACCAACAGCATCCAGCGCAGCCTGACCGGGGCGGCCCGGGTGTTCGACGTCCTCGACGCCCCGGTGGAGGTCCAGAGCCCGCCGCACGCGGTAGCGCTGCAGCGGCCGCGGGGGCAGGTGCGGTTCGAGAACGTCTCGTTCGCGTACCGAGCCGGGGAGCCGGTGCTCCGCGAGATCGACTTCACCGCCGAGCCCGGGCAGCGCGTGGCGATCCTGGGCGCCAACGGGGCCGGCAAGAGCACGCTGCTGAGCCTGATCCCGCGGTTCTACGACGCCACCGCCGGTCGTGTGCTGATCGACGGCCACGACGTGCGGGGCCTGGACCTGGATTCGCTGCGCCGCAACATCGGCCTGGTGTTCCAGGAAAGCTTCCTGTTCAGCAACACCGTCGCGGCGAACATCGCGTTCGGTCACTCCGAGGCCACGCGCGAGCAGGTCGAGAAGGCCGCACGCGTCGCCGCCGCTCACGGTTTCATCCTCGAGCTGCCGCAGGGTTACGACACCATCATCGGCGAGAACGGGGTGGACCTGTCGGGCGGGCAGAGGCAGCGGCTGGCGATCGCCAGGGCGGTGCTGCTGGAACCGCGCATCCTGCTGCTGGACGACCCCACCGCCGCGGTGGACGCCCAAACCGAGCACGAGATCCTCCAGGCGATGGACGCGGCGATGCGCGGCCGCACGACGTTCGTCATCGCGCACCGGCTCAGCACGCTGCGGCTGGCGGACCGGGTGATCGTGCTCGACGCCGGGCAGATCGTCCAGATGGGCACCCACGAGCAGCTCATGCGCACCAGCGGTCGGTACCGCGAGGTGGTGCAGGCGCAGCTGATGAACGAGACGGGCTGGGGCGAAGCAACCCCGGCGTCGGGGAGGGCGCGATGACCGTGGCACGCCCGACATTGACGCTGACGGCCCGCCGGCCCGACGAGGAGCGCGAGCCACGCCAGCGCCCGCTGGACCTGCGCCTGATCGTCCGCCTGCTCGGCTACACCCGCCCTTACGCCGCCAAACGCAACGGGTTGCTGTGCGTGGCCCTGCTCCGCGCGTTGTTGGTGCCCCTGCTGGCGGCGGTGTTCGCCGGGGTGATCGACGGGCCGATCCAGCAGCGTCACGGCGCGGCGCTGGCGCTGGGCGTGGCGGCCTTCGCGGCGCTGGCCCTGGTGGACGTCGTCGCGATGCACTTCCGCCAGCGGTGGGCGCTGGAGCTGGGCGAAGCCGTCGTGCACGACCTGCGCAGCCAGATGTTCGCCCACCTGCAGCGGATGCCGATGAGCTTCTTCACCAAGACCAAGCTCGGGCGGATCATCAGCCGGATGACCTCGGACATCAACAACGTCCGGCTGGGCGTCGAGGAGGTGACGTTCGTCTTCCTGATCCAGGGCGGGCAGATGGTCGTCGCGGCCCTGCTGATGCTCTGGCGGGACCGGCTGCTGTTCCTGCTGCTGCTGGCGCTGGCGCCGGTGCTCTGGGCGATCAACCGCCGGTACCACCCGCGGCTTAGCGAGGCGTACCGCGACGTGCAGGAGTCGTTCAGCCGGGTGACCGCGGCGCTGGCCGAGTCGGTCAACGGGATCCGCGTCACCCAGGGGTTTGTCCGTCAGGACGTCAACGCTCAGCTGTTCCGCGACCTGGTCACCGATCACTCGGAGTACCACCTGGTCGCCGAGCGCACCCAGGGGGTGTACCTGCCGCTGCTGGACCTGAACAGCCAGGCGTTCTTCGCGGCGCTGCTGATCGTCGGCGGCTACCGTGTGCTGGGACCGGCGGCGGATATCGGCGTGGGCGACCTGGCGTACTTCTTCCTGCTGGCCAACCTGTTCTTTAGCCCGATCATCAACCTCGGCCGGCAGTACACCAACGCGCTGACGGCGATGGCGGGGGCCGAGCGCGTGTTCGACCTGCTGGACACCCCGCCGCAGTGGACCGACGCCCCGAACGCCGTGGCCCTGCCGACGCTCGAAGGGCGGATCGAGTTCCGCAACGTGTCGTTCGAGTACCAGCCCGGCCGGCCGGTGCTGCGCCAGATCGACTTCGCCACCGAGCCGGGCCAGACCATCGCCCTGGTCGGCCACACCGGTAGCGGCAAGAGCACGATGATCCAGTTGATCGCCCGGTTCTACCTGCCGACCCACGGTCAGCTGCTGTTCGACGGGTACGAGACGCGCCGGATCGGTGGCGATTCCCTGCACCACCAGATGGGCATCGTGCTCCAATCGAACTTCCTGTTTACCGGGACGGTGATGGACAACATCCGCTTCGGCAGGCCAGACGCGACCGACCAGCAAGTGATCGAGGCCGTCCGCAAGCTCGACTGCCTGGACGTGGTCGAGGCGATGTCCGACGGGTTCCAGACGCAGGTGGGGGAGCGCGGCAGCGCCCTGTCCCTGGGGCAAAGACAGCTGGTGTGCTTCGCGCGGGCGATGCTCGCCGACCCACGGGTCCTGATCCTCGACGAAGCCACCAGCGCAGTGGACCCACTCACCGAGGCGCGCATCCAAAAGGCGCTGGCCGTGCTGCTCCGCGGCCGCACGAGCTTCGTCGTCGCCCACCGGCTCAGCACGATCCGGCACGCCGACGTCGTGCTCGTGCTGGACCACGGCCGGATCGTCGAGCGCGGCACGCACAACCAGCTCCTGGCGGCGGGCGGGGTCTACGCGCACCTGTACCGGCAGTTCATCCGGATCAACGAGTTCGCATAAACGTGGGCCCTCAAGCGCGGCAATCGTGCCTCTCCAAAAATCATCCCCGAAACGACCCATGAACCTCCACGACCCCATGAGCGAAGCCATAGGCACGCCCCCCGACGAACGCCGATGGACCGACCTGTGCGATTGGAACGCCGTGCCCGCGCAGGGCGGCAAGTACCTGGCGATCCGGGATTTCACCCTGGCGATCTTCCGCGTCGGCCCGGGCGAGGCCCGCGTGATCGACGACACGTGCCCGCACGCCGGCGGGAGCCTGTCGGCCGGCCGCGTTCAAGATGGCAGCATCGTGTATTGCCCGTGGCATCACTGGCCGTTTCGCCTGGAAGACGGCCGCTGCGCCGACAACCCGAACCACTGCGTGCGCACCTACCCCGCACGCGTGGTCAACGGTAAAGTACAGGCCCAGCTGCCCCGATCGCGCTAAGCACGACGACCCTTGAAACGAACACCCCGCCGGGCCCGCGCGGCCTGCAAGGCCCCGCGGCGGCTCTATAATCCCCCCATGACTCAACCGGCCCCGAACGACCGCGTGACGCTGCGCACCCTACGCCGGTGGGCACAGCACGGCGAACCGTTCGCCATGCTCACGTGCTACGACGCCACCACGGCGGGTTGGCTGTGGCACGGCGGCGTGCGCTGTTTGCTCGTGGGCGACACCGCGGCGCAGGTGATCCTCGGCCACGACTCGACCCTCCCCGCCACCATGCCCTTCATGCTCGAGATCACCGCGGCTGTGCGGCGGGGCGCTCCGAACGCGTTCGTGATGGCGGACATGCCGATGGGCAGCTACCAGTGCGGGGAAGACCGCGCGGTGGAGAACGCGATCCGATTCCTCACCGAAGGCTGTGCGGACGTGGTCAAGCTGGAGGTCGGGCCGACGTTCGCGCCGCTGGTGGCGCGCCTCAGTGAAGCCGGCGTGCCGGTGGTGGCCCATATCGGTTCCAGGCCCCAACTGGTGCGTGTCCGCGGCGGGTACGGGGCCGTGGGACGTACCCGATCCCAGGCGGACCAACTGGTCCAGACGGCCCGGCTGATGGCCGACGCCGGCGCGGTGATGTTGCTCATCGAAGCGGTGCCGCACGAAGTGGCCCAGCGGGTCGTCGAAGCGGTCCACCCCCCGTCCACAAAGGAGCACAGGCCGACGGTTCCCGTGATCGGCTGCGGAGCCGGGGCCCCCTGCCACGGGCACGTCGTGGTCCTACACGACCTGCTGGGCTTGTCGGACTGGCGCCCGCCTTTTGCCCCAGCCCTAGCTTCCCTGGGGCAGCAGGTCAGCGATGCAGCCGCCCGATGGGTCGAGCTGGTCCGCAGCGGCCAATACCTTAAAGAGGACCACCCCTATAAAATGGAACGATGACCGGTTGGCGGTCGAACGCAACAACGGCTGTCGCCGGGCGCTTCGGCAAGCGAAACGCTCAGGCGGCGAACCACAGACGTCCGATGACGTATGAAACCAAAGATCGGCACCGAAGGCCCCGGCCGGCCTCGCCACGAACAACCCCTGCCGGCCGAGCCACGCTCAAAAAACTGCGCCGCCGCGCGGGAGCACCAACATGATACGCAAATACAGGTATGGGCCAGCGATCGTCCTGCTGCTGACGACGCTGGCGGTGATGATCCTCGGCCCGCACGCTGCACGCAGGATCGCCTGGGCACAGTCCGACGCGCGGATCACCCTGGCCAAGAACGCCCTGGCCCACACCCCGTCGCTGGCGGAACTGAGCGACTCCTTCCGCCGGGTCGCCCAGGTGGTCGAGCCGAGCGTGGTCCACATCCAGATCTCCACCAAGGTCCGCAACCAATCTCGACGCGGCCCGATGGAGGAAGAGTTACTGCGGCGGTTCTTCGGCCCGCACGGCTTCTGGTGGCAGTTCCCCGAGGACGAGCAGGGCGACCAGGGCTTCGAGGACGGGCAGGACATGGGCCGCTATAACGTCCCGCAGGTGATCGGCGCCGGCTCGGGGTGGGTCTACGATGACCAGGGCCACATCATCACCAACAACCACGTGATCGAAAACGCGGACATCATCGCCGTCCGATTCCAGGACGGCACGGAGCGAGAAGCGACCGTGGTCGGCGTCGACCCAAAGACCGACATCGCGGTGATCAAGATCGACCCCACCAGCGGGCTGCACCCCGCGACGCTGGCGGAAGCACCGGTCGAGCAGGGCGACATCGTGTTTGCCTTCGGCTCGCCGTTCCAGTTCGAGTTTTCGATGAGCCAGGGCATCGTCTCGGCCAAGAACCGCCGGTTGGGCATCCTCGACCGCCGCAAGGGGTACGAGAACTTCATCCAGACCGACGCGGCGATCAACCCGGGCAACTCCGGCGGGCCGCTGACCAACATCTACGGCCAAGTGGTGGGGATGAACACGGCGATCGCGTCGCGCACGGGCACGAACAACGGCCTGGGGTTCGCGATCCCGATCGAGATGGTCAAGAACGTGGTCGAGCAGCTGATTAAGAGCGGCCGGGTCCAACGCGGCTACCTGGGCGTGTACATCCAGGACCTGAATCCGAAGCTGGCCCAAACCTTCGGGTACCAGGGCGAGGGCGTGCTGGTCGGCAGCATGATCGAGGGCACGCCGGCGGAAAAGGCGGGCCTGCGGCGGGGGGACATCATCACCAAGATCAACGGGCAGGCCGTGACCAGCGCCGACGAGCTGCGCAACCTCGTGGCCGACTACGCCCCGGGCACCGAGCTGACCGTCGAATACTTCCGCGAGGGCAAAACCTCCAACGTCAAGGTGGTAATCGGGGAGTTGCCCGATTCGGTCGCCAGCGCGGGCGAAACCGGGCCGACCGACCCAAGCAGCGACCCCGCCTCCGAGGACAAGCGGCAACTGCTCCGCAAGCTGGGCTTCGAATCGCTGGTCACCCTCAGCGAACCGTTGGCCGAGCAGCTGGAGATGCAGTACACACCCGGGGTGCTCGTCCGTTCGGTGCGACCCGGCTCTGCCGCCCAGGCAGCGGGCATCAGCCCCCGGAACATCATCACCGAAGTCATGGGCAAGCCCGTTGATTCGGTCGAGCGATTCGTGGATGAACTGGGACGCCACGACCTGAGCAAGGGCGTGCGCCTGAGCATCCTGGATGATGACATGCTCAGGTACGCTCTGATCGAGCTGCCCGAATAACCCGGCCTAACGCTTCGATGGAAGAAACCCGGCCCGGATCCGAGGCAGGACCTCGGCCAAGGCGTGCAGCCGTGGGTTGAGCCTGCACAGCAGCTTGGTGTTATCCAGCGATACATCGCGCGGACGCGGGACGGGGTACGTCGACTCGGCAATAGTGCACGGCTTCAGTAGCCGCCGCGTCAAACCCAACGCGTCACAGGCCAGCTCGGCGATCTGCAGCCGATTCAACCGCTGCGGCCCCCCGGCGTGCCACAGGCCGGTGACGCGCTCGGCCGCCATCGCAACCAGCACGTCGCACAGGTCGTCCACCCAAATGGGGGTGCGCACCTCGTCCACGTACGCCTCCTGCTCATTTCCGGCGGCGAGCCGCTCGACCAGAGTGCCCAGGAAGCTCGCTTTGTGGGTCACCGGGCACCCATAAATGATCGACGTGCGGGCCACGGCTCCGTGAGGGTGCGCGAGCACCGCGGATTCGGCTTCGAGCTTCAATTGCCCATATACCTGCACGGGGCCGGTGGGGTCCTCCTCCCGGTACGGGGGGTGTTCCCCATCGAATACCAGATCGGTCGACAGCGCCACCAACGGCGCCTCCGGGGCAAACTCCGATAGAGCTTGCACGAGGTTCTGGGTT
>JAJUHR010000079.1 GCA_029267795.1 Planctomycetota bacterium | reverse complement strand
TTTCAAGGGGGGTTGGGAGGGCCGGCGGATCGCGGTGTGGGGGATCGCGTTCAAGCCGGGGACCGACGACATCCGCGAAGCGCCGTCCATCACGCTGATCCAGCACCTGCTGGCGAAGCGGGCGGAGGTGGTGGCGTACGATCCGGTGGCGTTAAAGCCGGCGCGGGAGGTGTTCGGTGAGCGGATCGGGTATGCGGCGGACGCGATGTCGGCGTTGGACGGGGCGGATGCGCTGGTGATCTGCACGGAATGGGACGAGTTTCGCCTGCCGGATTTCGACGAAGTCAAGCAGCGGATGAGCCGGCCGGTGATCTTCGACGGGCGGAATATCTATCGATTGGAGTTGATGCGGGAGTACGGGATCGAGTACCACTCGATCGGGCGTAAGACGGTCAAGCCGGCGCCGGTGCGGGTGTTGCCGATGCGTGGGGAGCGGCCGACGGCGATCGCGGCGGGGAGCGAGCGGGGGTGAGGAGTTGGTGGGCGGGAGTGCGGGATTTCCCGCCGGGGGGTTTTTTCAGACCGCGGGTTGGCAACCGCGGCTGGATACGGCGGGCACGGTGAGTTTTAGGCACTGGCTGCAAGCAGCCAGTGGCACGCGGCGGTGCACGATACATGCTGGGCACGCTGCGCTTAGCCCCAGGCACCCGTGCGCACCGTGCATAGGTGGGTGGTCACCGTGGGCCGTGGGATTTCTTTTTGGGGCGGATGACGCGGGTGCCGGGAGTGCCGGGCTTGGGCTTGCGCCGGCGTGGGTCGCGTCCGTCGGAGGGGTTCAATTGCGGCGATTCTTTGAGTTGTTTGATGCGGTCGCGCAGGGCGGCGGCTTTTTCGAATTCCAGGGCTTCGGCGGCTTCGAGCATCTGGTGTTGCAGCTCGGCGATGAGCTGGGTGCGGTCGTATTCGGCGTCTTCGTTGGGGGTTAAGCCCAGGGCGGCGCGGGCGGTCTGGCGGGCGCGGAGTTCCAATTCGATGCCGTGGCGGATGGCTTTGCGGACGGTCTGTGGCGTGATGCCGTGGGCGGCGTTGTATTCCAGCTGCTTGCGGCGGCGGCGGAGGGTTTCGTCGATGGCCCGCTGCATGGCGGGGGTGACGGTGTCGGCGTAGAGCACGACGGTGGCGTCGACGTTGCGGGCGGCGCGGCCGATCTGCTGGATCAGGCTGGTGGGGCTGCGGAGGAAGCCGGTCTTGTCGGCGTCCATGATGGCGACGAGGGAGACCTCGGGCAGGTCCAGGCCCTCGCGCAGGAGGTTGACGCCCACGAGCACGTCGTACTCGCCCAGGCGCAGGTCGCGCAGGATCTCCACGCGGTCGAGGGTTTGGATGTCGCTGTGCAGGTAGCGGCAGCGGAGGTCTTCCTCGGCGAGGTAGCTGGACAGGTCCTCGGCGAGGCGTTTGGTAAGGGTGGTCACGAGCGTGCGCTGGCCGGCCTGGGCGCGCTGGCGGGCCATCTCGATCAGGTCTGGGACCTGGGTGGCGGCGGGGCGGACGAGGATCTGCGGGTCGACCAGGCCGGTGGGGCGGATGATTTGTTCGACGACGGCGCCGCCGGATTGTTCCAGTTCGTACGGGCCTGGTGTGGCGCTGACGAAGACGACCTGGGGCCAGGAGCGTTCGACCTCCTCGAAGCGCATGGGGCGGTTGTCTAGCGCGCTGGGGAGGCGGAAGCCGTGGTCGACCAGGACGCGTTTGCGGTGCTGGTCGCCGTGGTACATGGCATGGAGCTGGGGGAGGGTGACGTGGCTTTCGTCGATGAAGAGGAGCCAGTCGTCGGGGAAGTAGTCGAAGAGGGTGTAGGGCTTGGAGCCGGGGGGCCGGCCGTCGAGGTGCCGGCTGTAGTTCTCGATGCCGGAGCAGTAGCCGACCTCCTGGATCATCTCCAGGTCGTACTTGGTGCGGGCTTGGAGGCGTTGGGCCTCGAGGAGCTTGCCTTGGCTGCGCAGCTGGAGGAGGCGGCGGTCGAGCTCCTCGTTGATCGACACGATGGCCCGGTCGATCTGCTGCTGGGGCATGATGTAGTGAACAGCGGGGTAGATGAAGAGCTGGGTTTCTTCGGCCAGCAGCTCGCCGGTGAGGGGGTGGATCAGGTCGAGGCGGTCGATCTGGTCGCCGAAGAACTCGATCCGGCAGGCGTACTCGTCGGCGGCTTGGTGCAGTTCGATGACGTCGCCGCGGACGCGGAAGGTGGATCGCTTGAGCTCCACGTCGCTGCGTTGGTACTGCAGGTCGGTCAGGCCCGCGAGCAGGTCCTGGCGGCTGATGGTGGCGCCGCGGGTGAGGCTGATGACGGACTTCTTGTAGGAATCCGGGGAGCCTAAGCCGAAGATGCACGAGACGCTGGCGACGATGACGACGTCGGGCCGGCTGATCAGGGCGGTGGTGGCGGCGAGGCGGAGGCGGTCGAGGTCGTCGTTGCGGGAGGCGTCTTTTTCGATGTAGATGTCGCGCTGGGGGATGTAGGCTTCGGGCTGGTAGTAGTCGTAGTAGCTGACGAAGTAGCAGACGGCGTTGTGCGGGAAGAGCTCCTTGAATTCTTCGTAGAGCTGGGCGGCGAGGGTTTTGTTGTGGCTGATGACGAGCGCGGGCTTGCCGATGCGGGCGATGACGTTGGCCATGGTGAAGGTTTTGCCCGAGCCGGTGACGCCTAGGAGGGTTTGGTATTTCTGGCCCTGCTCGAGGCCGCGGGTCAGGGCGTCGATGGCAGCGGGCTGGTCGCCGAGGGGCTCGAAGTCGCTGACGAGCTGGAAGGGGGAGCGGGTCATCCCGCGCATTGTATGGGGCGGGTGGGGTGGGGCGTGGTGGGAGTCGAAGGCGGTCGCGGTACGGTGCGCCTCGCGCACCATACACACTGGCTGCAAGCGGCCAGTGGCACCCAGTGCGTACGTGCTGGGGCACGCTGCGCTTAGCCCCAGGCACCCGTGCGGTGTTGGATGGGGCGTTGATCTATCGTTGCAATTCACGTCGTTTTGATGGCAGGTCAATGACCTGCCCTACGACGCTGCTCCAGGCACCCGGCACTCAGTGCCAGGCATACGGCGACGCGGCGGGTCGAAGGCCCGCCCTGCTTTTCGAGGGATGATGTGAACCGTGGGTTACCACCTGCGACTAGGGTTCGCAGAGACGGTTCGCAGATTGGGGGGCGGTAGAGGCGCCGGGGGCGATTTCACGCAGGTAGTCCCAGCTGTAGATGCCGGTATCGTGGCCGTCGGAGAAGATGATGCGTATGGCGTAGTTGCCGACCATCTCGGCGCCGGTGGCGGTGAGCGGCTGGCCCGAGGACGCGGCTGAGGTGGGCAGGACGGTCAGGGGGTTGCGGGCCAGTTGTTCGCGCAGTAGGCGTGCTTCAGCGGAAGGGGACATTTTTCGCAAGTAGGGGATAGGGTAGAAGGTAGTCGTGCCGTCGTCCCAGTAGACGGTCAAGCCCTGGTCTTTTTTCAGGTCCAGGTGTTTGGGGCGCGGGGCGGGGTGGGGACGAGGATCGGTCATGGCGCTGTGATGATAGCGGGGGTTGGAGGTGAGGGGAGCCGGTGAACCGCGGCTTTCCAGCTGCGGCTGTGGAGCGGATGCGAGGGGTTGTTATGGGGTCTGCGGGGAGAGTGACTGGCGCAACTGACGGGCGTTGTCGATGAGGGTGTCTTCGCGGGATTCCGGGGTGGGTTCGAGCGTGAAGTGCCAGTGTAGTTGGCTTTTGACGCCCGGGAGGGCTTCGGCGACGAGGTCGGGGCCGGGGGCTTCCCACCAGGGAGCGTCGGCTTTTTGTTTGGTCCACAGGGGCTTGCAGCCGTCGCGTTCGAGGCGGACGTCGTAGGTGCCGTAGAAGGTGAACCCGACATCCAGTGGGGTGCGGCCGACCTCTTCGTCGTTGAGGTGGACCAGTGCGCCGGGCGGGTCGGAGGTGATGTGGATCGTGCGTTCGACGCAGCCGGGGGCGGCGGCGCCGGCCAGCGCGGCGGTGAAGCGGACTACTGGATTCGACGGAAGGGTGCGGGGCACGGCTTGATTGTACTGCCCTCAGGGTGACGCCACATCCTTGGGAGACATCTGAATGAGTTCGCACGTGACGATCCGCGATACTTGACGAATGCGGCGGGAGACCGTCAAATCACCCGGCTTGCGCTGAGCGAGCCAATCGGGTCGAACCATGTCGCAACACGCCGTCAAGCCCAGTGCCGTCGAGCCCCAGCGGCGGTACCGGCGCGTGCTGCTGAAGATCAGCGGCGAGGCGTTCTGCAGGCCCGGCAGCTACGGGATCGATGGGGCCGAGCTGGAGGTCATCGCGGGGGAGATCGCGGCGGCGGCGAAGCAGGGGACGCAGCTGGCGGTGGTGGTGGGCGGGGGGAACATCATCCGCGGGGCGAAGCTGGCGCAGGAGGGGCGGATCGCGCACGCGACGGCTGACTACATGGGCATGCTCGCGACGGTGATCAACGGGCTGGCGCTGAAGGAGATGCTGGAGGGGTTGGGGACGCCGGCGCGGGTGCTCAGCGCGATCAACCTCAGCGCGGTGGCGGAGTCGTTCATCCGGGGCAGGGCGATCCGGCACCTGGAGAAGGGGCGCGTGGTGATCTTCGCGGCGGGCACGGGTAACCCGTTCTTCACGACGGACACGGCGGCGGCGCTGCGGGCGACCGAGATCGGCGCCGACGTGCTGCTGAAGGCCACCAAAGTGGACGGGATCTACGACCGGGACCCGCTGCAGCACAGCGGCGCGAAGCGCTACGATCGGCTCACGTTCAGGCAAGCGATCGACCTGCAGCTGAAGGTCATGGACCTGACCGCGTTCACGATGTGCATGGAGCGGGGGATCCCGATCGTGGTGTTCGACATGAAGGTGCCCGGGCACATCGCGGAAGTGGTCAGCGGCAAGGCCCACGGGACTCGCGTGGATGTGCAATGAGGGTCGAGGCGGCCCCGGGTGATCCTGCCGGGTGACCCGAGACGCTGGCCAGAAGAAGGATCGGAGTGACTATGACCTTGGACGAGGTGTTGTTCGGCGCGGAAGAGTCGATGGAGAAGGCGGTGAATCACCTCAAGGCCGAGCTGCGGGGGGTGCGCACGGGCCGTGCGTCGACGAGCCTGGTGGAGTTCGTGAAGGTGGATTATTACGGCTCGCCGACGGACCTGCGTCAGCTGGCGTTGATCAGCGTGCCGGAGCCGACGCAGCTGCTGATCAAGCCGTTCGACGCCGGGAGCCTGCAGGCGATCCTCAAGGCGATCCGGGGGGCGGGGCTGGGCTTAAACCCGGTGGCGGAGGGGAAGCAGATCCGGCTGGTGCTGCCGCCGCTTTCGGGGGACCGCCGACAGCAGTTGATGACGTCGGTCAAACACATGGGCGAGCAAGCGAAGATCGCGATCCGCAACGCCCGGCGGGATGCGAACAGGCACATCGAGCAGGTCGCGAAGGACAAGGCCCAGCACGTCAGCGAGGACGAGACCGAACAGGCGAAAGAGGACGTGCAGGAGTTGGTCAGGAAGTACGAGAAACAGGCGGACGACCTGGTCGAGGCCAAGACGAAAGAGATCCAGGAGGTGTGAGCGGGCCGGCGTGGGTCGGGTGGTGAGTGAAGCTGCACGACCGGTCACTTCGGGACTTTGGTGGGGTCGAAGTCGGCGACGTTGGTGGCGAGGGTCCACTTGTAGCCGTCGGGGTCGCTGACGCCGGCACAGCGGTCGCCCCAGAACATGTCGGCGGGCTCGAACTCGGTCTTGCAGCCGGCGGCGACGGCGCGCTGGAACGCGGCATCGACGTCGTCGACGTAAAAGTACAGCGTGAACGGCGTGGGGGTGCCGGTGGTGGTGGGAGCCCGGCAGGGCTGGCTTTGGGCGCCCTCGGGGCCGAACATCACCACCATGTCCTGGTAGTGCATCTCGGCGTGCATG
This sequence comes from Planctomycetota bacterium, assembly GCA_029267795.1. Taxonomy (GTDB): domain Bacteria; phylum Planctomycetota; class Phycisphaerae; order Phycisphaerales; family Phycisphaeraceae; genus JAJUHR01. Next base: position 1,855 of record JAJUHR010000079.1, on the reverse strand, counting down.
ACCGTGCCGGAGGCGTCCGCGAGCATGTTGCCCTTGCGGAAACCGAAGGCTTTTTCGTAGAAGTCGGCGGATCGGGCGGCGTTGCGGACGGTTAAGTAAGGGATCGTCCAGGGCATGTTGCAGGGGCGAGGGGGCCGGTTCTTCTTAGCGGCGTTAGGGTTGGGCTTGCTCATGGGGTCCTCCTTGGGTTGTTGCCGTTGTGATGGGGGAGTGATTGCGTGTGGGAACGATGAGCGTGTCTACAATCGTACGGCGTTTTGTTCGTTGGGTTGTAGCAATTTTTGATAAAGACGGGTGAGACGTGGCGGCTCGGAGTGAGATGAGGCGGACCGCGGGTTGCCGCCCGCAGCTGCATAGGGGACAGGTCCGCGATGTGTTTGCGGGGAGGGGCAAATCAGGGCGGGCTGAAGGCCCGGTCTACGAATCTGGGGCACGCTGCGCTTAGCCCCAGCCACCCCAACGCTGGGCCCGCCGTGCGTTCGCGGCGGGCTAAATGGGCAGGACGATGATCTGCCCTACGAGGGGGTCCGCTTGGCGGACCAGACGCGGGCTATTTCTTCTTCCTTCACGGGGTGGGTTGGTCGAAATATCTGCCCCAAAGAGGCTTAAGGCGCTCGATCTCCATGCGGGGGATCTTGGTCTTTTCGGACCAGATGGCCAGGCGCAGGGCGTCGTGGGCGGGGCTGGGGTTGTCGGCGAGGATGGAGGTGTCGGCGAGGGCGGTTTGGATCAGCTCGATGCAGCGGGAGGTGGCGTTGCTCAAGTTGGCGCGGATTTGGCGGAGCAGCTCGTGAGGGGGCGTCTCGGCCTGGTGGGGTCGCCAGCAGTCGTAGTCGGTCGGGAGGGCGATCAAGGCGTAGGCGATCTCGGCTTCGCGGGCGAGCTTGGCTTCGGGGCAGGCGGTCATGCCGATCAGGTCGCCCCCCCAGAGGCGGTGGAGCTTGCTTTCGGCGCGGGTGGAGAAGGCGGGGCCTTCCATGCAGATGTACGTGCCGGCGGGGTGAACGTTAATGCTGCGCAGCTTCGAGGCGGCGTCGAGCAGCCAGCGTCGGGTCACGGGGCAGAAGGGGTCGGCGAACTCGACGTGGACGGCGGCGTGCTCGAAGAACGTGTTGGGTCGGCGGAAGGTCTTGTCGATCAACTGATCGGCGAGGACCAGGTCGCCGGGGCGGATCTCTTCGCGGAGGCTGCCGGAGGCTCCGCTGGCGATGATGTGCGTGACGCCGAGTTTTTTCAAGGCGAAGATGTTGGCGCGGTAGGAGACTTGGGTGGGGTTAAGGATGTGGCCCGGGCCGTGGCGCTGAAGGATGGCTAGGTCCACCCCGTGGCGGCGGGTGCGCAGGATGGGGGAGCTGGGCGGGCCGAAGGGCGTGTCGACGAAGATGGTTTCGCCCTTTTCGGTGGCGAGCGCTTCGCCCAGACCGCTGCCGCCGATTAAGCCGATGCAGATTCGGGTCATGTCTTCGATCATACTTTTTTGTTGGGCGATCGGTTATTTTTGCTTTTGAGGCGATGGTGGCGTGGGGCGACTCGCTGATTGGCGTCGCGCGTTTCGCGGGGAATCGCACGGCTTGGCAAGCAAGCCGTGGCACCCGCGAATCGCACGGGTTGGCAAGCAAGCCGTGGCGCATGGATTGGAGTTTAAAACCTTGGGTTCGATCGCCTTTAAAAATATTGACTTACGGTTGAAATCGAGATTAACATTGAAATTGACTTTGTAGATTGTCTCGGTAGCTCAAAGAAGGCTTGGCCATGCGAAAGAAGATGGAAAACCTTAGTGCTCAGGATATCCACGCGCCGGTGAAGGGGGAGTTGTCGAGCCGGTACGTCGGTATGACGGGGGCGCAGATTTTTC
>JAJUHR010000381.1 GCA_029267795.1 Planctomycetota bacterium | reverse complement strand
GGCCAAGCTCAGGTACGTCCACGCTATGGAAGGAACCACCGGCGTAGCCCAACGGGCTTGATAGACCAGCAGCGGCGTAGATGTACACAGCAGCGCTGCGAAGAACCCACTCCACATCCCCCCGATCGAAAGGCCGGTCCAATACACGGCGGCAACGGTCAGCAGCCCCATGCAAGCCGTCAGCAGCCGGGCGCGCAAGATCAACGGGTCGAGCGAGCCGCCCTCGCCGCTGGCGGGCAACAGCACCGTCAGGTGCAGCCAGGCCGTTCCCGGAGGGTTGCGCAACTGGGGCTGGCCGTTCAACGTCGGGACGAATCGCTCGACGCCCATCGCCCCCTCGGGATCGCGTTGACTCCAAGACCGCCAGGTTTCGAAGGAGGCGGCCAGGGTACGGGCCTCGTCGCGCCGGACGACCTCGGGCCGATGCAGGTCCACGAGCATGCCCGGCGCTGCCGCAGCCAGGCTGATCAAAAGAAGCAGCCAGGTGAATACACGGCTCTCTCGGTGAGAGCGTTCGATATCGATCGGCGACGGTCGCGCCGCCCTGCCCGCCGCCGGTGTTGGGGCGCCGCTGGGCACGAACTCGTCCGGGGGGTTCGGTGTCGACTGCGTGGGAACCACGGGTGTTGAAGGTAACCGGGCTTTGCCGAACACGTGTGGGGGCGGCGGAGCAAACGCACGGGCCCCAAACCGCCGCTGTGCAAGTTGGCCCACCCACAGATGCAGCCCGGCTAAGTCTTCGATCTAAGCTCCTCGGCCTTGGGCAGGTCCTTCAGGCTGGCCAGGCCGAAGGCCTCCAGGAAGGCCCGAGTCGTGCCGTACAGCATGGGCCTGCCGAGCTCTTCTGCCCGGCCGACAATGCGGACCAGCCGCCTGTCCATCAAGCTGCGGATCACCTCGCCGCTGGCCACACCACGGATGGCCTCGACCTGAGCCCGCTGGATCGGCTGGCGGTAAGCAATGATCGCCAACGTCTCCATGGCGGCAGGGCTCAACCGCGTCGCCGCCCGGGCCCGGTGCATCGCCGAGAGCACCTCGGCGAACTGGGGCAAGGTCATGACCTGCCAGCCGCCGGCCACGGCCTCGATACGGAAACTGCGCTGGGTCTGAGTGTAGAACCGGTTGAGCTGTTCGATGGCGTCATCCACAAGCCTGCCCGCGACGCCCCCAAGCCATTCTGCCAGTTTCGCCGTCGTCAGGGGTTGGTCGCTGCTGATCAGCGCCGCTTCGACCTGCAATGTTAGCTGCGAGGGCGGCTCCGCAGGCAAGGGAGCCCCGGGTTCTGCCTCCACGACCGAACCCGCTGGCGGGAGCGACTCGCCGCGCAGCCGCCGAGGCCTCGACGCCACCGTACGCACGAGGGGGCCTGCACCCTGAGAGTCGGGCTGAACCGCCGGCTCAGCCTGTTCTGGATCGGCCATGCGACCATTGTACGTGTTTACGCCGCAAAACGCTCCAAGGCTGGTGTGAACCTGGGCTGAACCCAGCCCCCCAACCCAACCACCCACCTCGCGGTCGAATCAACAGGTTTGCGGTTTGCGGCTACGCCAGGTCCCCACCGCGTCTCAGATAATTAACCTGAGCCTGCAAGGAGCCCCCCGGGCAGGTCGTAGGGTTCAGCTCCCGGTGGGTGTAGACCTCGCGCAGGGGAACGTCGTAGTAACGCATCAGCCGACCGACCGTGTCGCGAAGCGTGACGAGTTGCTGATCGGTGGGGCGTTGCTCATCGAAGTTGCCCAGGACCATGACGCCGATATTGTGCTCGTTGTGGTCCTTGACGTGGGCGCCCTGGTAGCGGAGGTCTCGCCCCTGCCACAACCGCCCCGAGCGATCGATGACAAAGTGGTACCCGATGTCGCCGGCCCGCAGCCGCTCCAGGTGGTTCTTGCGGATCAGGTCCAGCCGCTCGGCCGTGGACCCCACGTCGGAGAACCATACGGGGGTCGATCCCTCGTGATGCACGGTGATCCGCTCCACGGAACCGAGCGGGTTGAGTCGGCCGGCGATCGGGGCGGCTTTGGCCCACCGCGACCGCGGGATCGCTTGGAGCGGACCCATCGCCTGCGTCGAGCTGGGCACTTGAGCGGTGCGAGTCGGTTGCGACGGCGGGGGCAGGATCGTCGGTTGCCCGTGCGTCCTGGGATGCGCCTGAGGATCGGGCCAAGGGACCCCGGGCCTACAAACCATGCGTGTGTTCTCGGCACACGCCGCAGCGAACAGACTCAGACCCGCTACCAAGAAATTACGACGCGACAGCGACATGCCCATCGCCTCCAATCCTC
>JAJUHR010000440.1 GCA_029267795.1 Planctomycetota bacterium | reverse complement strand
GTTTCAAAGCAAGGATCGTCCCTGTACCCAAAGCTGCGTAGATCGAGGTCGTTGCCAGGAGCAGCCAGCCGATGCCTTGGGATTCGGTGACCGCCTCGGCGGTGCGCATCACTCCCTGGACGATCCAGGGCTGGCGGCCGACCTCGGTGACCACCCAGCCCGCTTCGACGGCCAGTACGGCCAAGGGGCCGGATGCGACGAGCAGGCGGAGGAACCAGCGGCTTTGGGGTAGTTGTCGTCAGCGCCAAGCTGCCCATGCGGTCCGACCCGCCAGTCCAAGCAGGAAGAACCCGATGATCACCATGACCTGGAAAGCCAGGTGAACGATCAAGGTTGGCGGCGTGTCTTCCGGGGGGAATTCGTCGAGTCCGCGCACGAGGGCGTTCGTGTCTCTGTAGGCGAGCCATGAGAGCCCGCCGGGGATCTCGAGCGCGAACCGTGTTTCTCTGGCCGTTGGATCGGGGATTCCGCCCAATCGGAGCGGGGCGGCGGTTTCGGTGCGGAACTGGCCCTCCATCGCGGCGAGCTTTACCGGCTGTGTTTTGGCGACGACCTGTGCTGCCCAATCCCCCACGATGATCTGGACAGGTACGAGCGGCACGCCGAGCAGCAGCCCCAACGCCATCGCTCGCCGGTGGTACGCCGTGGCGCGGCCTCGCAGGTGGGTGATGGCGTAACACGCGGCGACCAGGAAGCCGGTGGCAATGTAGGCGGCGAGGATCATGTGGGTGGTCTGCATCGCGGTGGCGGGGTTGAGCATGGCGGCGATGGGGTCGACCTCGATGACCTTGCCATCGGCTAAGCGAAAACCCTGCGGCGTGTTCATCCAAGCGTTGGCTGTGACGACAAACCACGCGGAGGCAAAGCCGGCGATGGCGATGGGAAACCCCGACAGCCAGTGGACGCGTGGGGGCAGGCGATCCCAGCCATAGAGGTAGATACCCACGAAGATGGCCTCGAGGAAAAACGCGAACCCTTCGAGCATGAAGGGCAGGCCGATCACCGATCCGAAGCGGCCCATGAATTCGGGCCACAAAAGGCCGAGCTCGAAGGAGAGGACGGTTCCCGACACGGCTCCCACGGCGAACAAGACCGCAAACGCCCTCGACCATCGGCGGGCGAGCGTTTTCCATAGTTCATCTCCCGTCCGCAGAAACGCCCCCTCTGCGACCACCAGCAGCACCGGTAGCCCAACTCCCAGACAGGCCAGCACGATGTGAAAAGCGAGCGTCAAGGCCATCTGCAGCCGGGCGGCCAGCAGATTGGAAAGCCTATCTTGGGCTGCAAGTAGAAGTCCCTCGATCATGGCCATGCCCGTGTCTGGAGCGTCCGGGTGATCGGAACAGCGGCTTTACCAGAGCTTAGCCACGGTCCTGCCGGGCGAACAATGCGTTACGGAATCGGCGGATCGGGGCTGCTGGATGGACGACCCGGGAAGGTTTTGCTGCGTGAAAGGGGATTGTGGGTAACGGAGAGGGCGGGATTCGAACCCGCGGTACGGTTACCCGTACACGCGATTTCCAGTCGCGTTCCTTAAGCCGCTCGGACACCTCTCCGGGGTTACGGGGTTACGGTGGGTATCGTATTAGGTATCGAGGGGATGTAAAGCAGGGGCACGAGCGATCGAGGAGAGCGTTGCGTGAGAGAAGGCGGGCACAACAGCGAGGGGCTGCACGGCTTGCTGGTGGTGGATAAGCCGGTGGGGTGGAGTTCGATGGACGTGGTGCGGCGTGTCCGCCGGGCGGCGGGCGG
>JAJUHR010000032.1 GCA_029267795.1 Planctomycetota bacterium | reverse complement strand
CATTGTCGGTGAAGACAGCGGCGGGGTCACACCTGATCCCATTCCGAACTCAGCAGTTAAGCCCGCCGCGCCGATGATACTGCCTCAGCGGGAAAGTAGGTCATCGCCGGCTTAAATCACCCGTGGTTGCCTAAAGCAGCCGCGGGTGGTTTTTTTGTGGTCACTTCCCCAGCGACTAAAATCGGGTGAGAAAAGCGGTTTTTCACCGGCCCATTGCCAATGGATGGGACAGCATCCGTGACACGCAAGGGCATGAGGGTGGTTCGTAAGTCGTTGCGGGACGACCGCCCCGACCCTTATGTTTCAACTCTAACTCCGGGCCAGCGGATGGCGATGGTGTGGGAACTGACCAAGGCGGCGTGGGCGTTTAAGGGGCATCCGATCCGTGAATCCAGACTTCCAAGACATACTTGGCCTGTTTCGAAAACACGGCGTTGAGTTCCTGTAGAGTAACGACAGATGGAACGGATCATATCCGCCAAGCCGTTGGAGGGTTTCCGGATCGAGCTGGTATTCTCGGATGGCACCAGGGGGACCGTGTCGATCGCAGACCGCCTGTTTGGCCCGGTGTTTGAGCCGCTGCGGAACCCTCAACGGTTTGCCGAATTGCGTGTCGATGAGTACGGGGCCATTTGCTGGCCCAATGGGGCCGACCTCGCCCCGGACGCCCTTTACGATCGGGTCAAGGCGGCGTGAATGCCGAGAGGAAGGACACCCGATCCCATTCCGAATTCGACCTCATCGCCCGGGGTTGCCTAAAGCAGTCGCGGGTGGTTTATTTTAGGATGGCATTATCCAGTGTGGTATGTTGGAAACATCACTTCAAACCAGCAAGGGGATAGAGATCATGTACTCGGATCAAAGTACACGCACGTTGCTGCGGGCAATCGCAGTGACGGGACTGGTCCTCGCAGTCACTCATTCAGCTTCGGCAGCGAAGTTCATCCCTCTGGGCGATCTTCCTGGCGGGGACTTCCAAAGCGTAGCCTACGACATATCAGACGATGGTTCTACCGTAGTGGGCCAAAGTGCTTCTTCACACGGCCCTCGAGCATTTAGGTGGACGTTGAGCGGCGGGATGGTTGGCCTGGGTGACCTGATGGAAGGAGGTTTCAATAGCTCAGCCCTCAGTGTCTCGGCGAATGGCTCGGTGGTGGTCGGCACCGGTCTCTCAGCTTCTGGATACGAGGCGTTCCGGTGGACCCAAAGCGAAGCGATGATTGGCTTAGGCTTCCTGCAGACCGGGGCCTATATTAGCAGCAGTAGCAGCGCAAGTGGTGTCTCAGCCGATGGCTCGGTCATAGTAGGTTCGGCAGGTAAATCCGTTGCTCCAACTCCTGAGGCATTCCGGTGGACCCACGCCGGAGGGATGGTCGGGTTGGGCGATCCGCTTGGTGGAACTGGCAGCCAAGCCATTGACGTCTCGGCTGACGGCTCCGTCGTGGTCGGGCAGGCCAGCGGGCTAGCATTCCGTTGGACTCAGGAGGGAGGAATGGTCAGCTTGGGCTTCTTGCGAGGGACAGGTTCTGGTGGTGCTGCTTTCGGTGTATCTGCCAACGGCTCGATCGTGGTCGGCTTCGCGGGTACACCTTCTGGTGTGGAAGCATTCCGGTGGGCCCCAAATCCGGACCCGAACATGCGGATGGTCGGACTGGGTATATTGCCTGGAGGAAGAAGCAGCATTGCTTACGACGTCTCAGCCGACGGTTTCGTTGTGGTAGGCACTAGTGAAGCCTATTCTGGGAACGAGGCATTCATTTGGGATCAGGTTAACGGCATGCGCAGTCTTCGAGACGTGCTGACCAACGCCGGAATCAATTTGACTGGGTGGAGACTTTATGAAGCCAGGGGTGTTTCCGCCGACGGGTCTGTCATCGTCGGCTTAGGTTACAATCCGAATGGTGATAATGAAGCTTGGCTGGCTGAACTTAATGCTGTGCCGGAGCCGGGGACTGCGGCGACGCTGGGGCTGACTTTCTTGGCCGCGCTAAGATACACCGGCAATCGGCGAAGATAATGAGTTCGGCAAATAAGGTGGGTTGAACATGGTAAAATCCACCATTTACATCTCACACTGTTTCAGCAGATCCGCTTCGCTTGATCCGCTCTTCATTTGAACCACCAAACAAGAAAGGATAGCTCGGTATGGGATTCTGTCGAGCCCGCAGTCTATTAGCATTTGGTGGAAGCATGGTGTTCTCGATCATCCTTCCTGACGGGGCGAAGGCAGAGCCGATTCTTAACCCGGCCAATGGCCACTATTACGAACACGCCATAACTGCTTCAGGTATCACTTGGGACCAAGCCAATGCCACGGCTTCTGCGGCTACCTTTGCGGGTATATCGGGTCACTTGGCTACCATCACCTCCGCTGAGGAACAGGCTTTTATCAGTACACACTTTGACTTTGCGACAGTGCCTGGGAATGGGACTTTCATCGGCGGGTTTCAGCCAGTTGGAAGTGCAGAGCCGGCAGGCGGTTGGCAGTGGGTAACAGGGGAGTCGGAACCCGTAGCACCCAATTACACGAATTGGGGTCTGAACGAGCCGAATAATCTTGGCGGAAATGAGGACGTGATCGAGTACCCCCAAAACTCCACCTATCTGTGGAACGACATTCCGCGAAACTTTCTTCGCCAGAGCTATCTGATCGAGTACACACCGCAAACAATCCCCGAACCCGCCTCGTTCCTGTTCCTGGGTATCGGTGCCTTAAGCCTATGTGCGTGTGACTGGCGTGGCATGAGACGAACAAAGCCAGGGATAAGCCCGACTCAAAAATGAAGAAAAGAACGTTTCCCTTGTCGCGGGTGTATCAGCTGCTCGAGCCGGGGCCGGTGGTGATGGTCACGACCGCGCGCAAGGGGCGGGCGAACATCATGACCATGTCGTGGCACACGATGATGGAGTTCGAGCCACCGATCGTGGGCTGCGTGATCAGCAACCAGAACCATACGTTCGGCATCCTCAAGGCGACGAGGGAATGCGTCATCAATATCCCGACGGTGGAGCTGGCGGCGAAAGTGGTGGGCTGCGGCAACACGTCCGGGCGGAGTGTCGACAAGTTCAAAGCCTTCGGCCTCACGGCAGTGCCCGCCTCCCGCGTTTCGGCGCCGCTCATCGGCGAGTGCTACGCGAATCTCGAATGCTGCGTCGTGGATACGCGGATGGTGGCGAAGTACAACTTCTTCGTCCTGGAAGTGCTCAAGGCGTGGATCGACCCCTTAAAAAAGGAGCCGAAGACGATCCATCATCGCGGCAACGGCGTTTTCATGGTCGCCGGCCGGTCGATCAAGTTGCCTTCCAAAATGAAATAGTTTCCCTTGCGAGGTAGCCAAGCAGGTCAGGCCTCAAGCTGGACAAAATGTTGATGGCGGGAGAGGGCTGTGTCCGGGCAGGCCCGGACCTACCGTACTACACGGGTTGCTTCCATGTGAAATGCTCGTAAACGGACGACCAATACAGACCGAATGCGAGTGCGAACAGCAGTTCTTCGATAGGCATGCCGAATACATCGATGCCGAGCAGCGCATTGTGGTTCCATACACGGTCGATGTACCCGGGCGCGGTGAGTTGAAGGCCGGTCAGGAATACAGCGTAATACCCCAAGAACAACACGCCACCGATCCACGACTTTCGCACGAGGTCGGGCCGGCACGCCAAGGCGGCGATCGCGCCGATGCCCATCGCAATGATCCCGGGGTAGATCGGGTTCCAAGGCATCCAGTAGAGGATGAGGAATGCCGCGAAGGGCGAAGCTAGGGCGAGGCGGTGGTATCGATGTCGCCCGTGGACGCGCTGCGTCGTGGGTATGGGGCGGACGACTTTCCCGGTCAGGATGTTGTAGAGGACCGAGCCGACGCCCCCGATGCCGAAGCAGAAGATCAAGCTCTCGATATCGAAACCCGTTCGCTGCGCCAGATCGAACAGGCTGGGCGGGTTCCAATACTCCGGGACGAAGAGCGGTTCGGTCAGGCCGAACGGCATCGTGAAGACGCTGGCCCACCCCATGGCTCGCCGGTGTTTAGGGAACAGCAGGAACAGGGCCGACCAGGGGACCAGGAAGGCGCTTGACCACATCAGCCAGACGTATCGATCCGAGACCATGTGTTTGATCCCAACGTTTCCGAGGAGGCTTTCGGTCCGCAGCCGCCGCGGGGCATTTTCGATCAGCTTAACGCAAAGCGGGGACACTTCAGCTCCGAGCGGGCATAGCTCCCATGGTCTATAGGGTTTGTGATACTCACCCCCCAACGTGTGAGGAGTGCGGGCTGGCCGGCGAACCGCGAGTTTCCACCCGCGGCTATTCTTTTTAGGTCCACACAACGGGCTTTACGGACTCCGGGAGGTAAACACTAGAATTGGGGGTCGATTGTCACGATGCAGGTACGTGGTCAGGCGGCGGAGATGAGGGCCATCAAGTCAAGTTTAGCGGGCGTGGCCGGTAGCTTTTAAACAGGAGGTTCAAGAGATGACTGATCCATCTCAGCAGGGCCGATTGCGGGTGCATCCACAAGAGCGGTTCGCTTTGGAAGAGCAGCGGATCGATTTAAGGGAGGCTGCGAGGCGGCTGCGGGCGGAGGCTTCGGCGGTTCCCCGGGGGCACAAGGAAGTGGTGTTGTACAGGCATGGGCCGGCGACGATCGCGTTGTTTCATTTCGAAGCGGGTGCGGGTTTGAAATCACATCGGGCCAAGGGGGTGGTGAGCGTTCAGCCTGTGGAGGGTCGGATCGTTGTGGCGACGCCTCGGGGCAAGCAGGAACTGTTGCCTGGGGCGCTGCTGGTTTTGGCGCCGGATGTTTCGCACGATGTTCAGGCGGTAGACGAGAGCGTGGTGCTGGTGAGCATTTGCAGTGAATAGTGGGGGCTGCCGTGGCTCCCGAGACGGATTGGGGGGGGTAAAGGGGCTCTTTTATCGGGACGATTGGTATTTGAGGCGTTGATCGTGGCGGTACGGATCGGGGTCAAGCGGGTGTACGAGCCGGTGGCTGCATCGGATGGGGTGCGGGTTCTGGTCGATCGTTTGTGGCCACGGGGCTTGTCGAAAGAGGCGGCGAAGATCGACGTGTGGGTGAGGGAGGCGGCCCCCTCGCAGGAGCTGCGCAGGTGGTTTGGGCACGAGCCGGCGAAGTGGGCCCAGTTCAAGGCCCGTTACTTCGCGGAGCTGGACGCCCATCCCGCGGCGGTGGCGGAGCTGTGGGAGCGTGTCGGGAAGGGGCGTGCGACTTTGGTGTTTGCTGCGCGAGACGAGCGGTTCAACAACGCAGTGGCGCTGAAGGAATACCTTGAGTCGCTGGGGAAGAAGAAGAGTCCGGGTAAATAGGGGGTTCTGACAGGGTGGCTGTGGTGGAGCGTGTGGTGGAGCGAGGCGACACCACAGCAACAACCGGGGCATCGCTACGTTGGGCCCCAGCGACCCAGCCGGATCTCGCTCAGGGCGAACAATTCAATCTTGGGTGCGCGAGGGCCGGCATGAAGACAAATCATCAAGGCGGGTTTGGGTTCTGGTGGGCGATGCTCGCGGCGATGCTGCTGGCGGGGTTGGTGGGGCGCAGTGAGGCGCAGGCGGGGGAGATGTCGGAGGAGTCGCTGATCGCGGCGTGGGAGGCGGTGCAGAAGAACGATCCGAAGACGGAGGTTTTTGAGAGGGTTGAGCCGGGGGTCTACCAATTTCGTACGAGTCGGTTCCCGTACGACGGGGCGCTGCGGGTGGTGGGGATGACGATCGACGAGACGTCGATGGTCGGCGAGGATGGCTGGGCGATGGGGATCGTGGAGGTGGAGCTGGCCGACTTGCCCGATGACTTTTTCATGAAGCACTCGCGCAGCTACGGGGTATGGGAGCAAGGGAATATCCTGTACTTCGACCCGAAAGCAGGGGCGTGGATGACGCCGAAGCAGATGCAGGAACAGGTGAGCGAGCGGGCCGGGGGTGGAGCGTGCTGGCTGTCGTGGTCGGGGTATTTCTGGGTGGGGATTTTGGTGGTAGCGATCGTGTTTCTGGTGGCGGTCTCAAGGAAGGCGAACAAGCAGATGAACAAGGCGATGTCGGCTCAGGATCGGGTGTTGGCGGATCATCAGCGGGTGATCGAGCTTTCTGAACGGGCGGTGCAGCTGAGCGAGGACAGCAACCGGGTGCTGAAAGAGATCCTGGAGGTGATGAAAGAGCGGGGGTAACGTTGTAGGTTGGATGGTTTTGTTGGATGCTGATGCCCGCGGGTGGTGAGCCCGCGGGTGTTTTTTTGGCGAGTGGATGGCATGGCGACGGGGTTGATCTACGACGATCGGTTTTTGCAGCACGATACAGGGTTGGGACACCCCGAGCGGCCGGAGCGCCTGCGGGCGATCGTGGCGGAGCTGCGGCGGGTGGGGCTGTGGGATCGGCTGGATCATTTGCGGTTCGAGCCGGCGGGGGTGGAGGTGATCGCGCGGGTGCACGAGCGGGGGTATATCGATCGGGTGCGGGCGGCGTGTGAGGACGGGGAGCCATACATCGACACGCCGGATTCGGCGATTGGCCCGGCGAGTTACGGGGTGGCGCTGCTGGCGGCGGGCGGGGTGGTGGCGGCGGCGGACGCGGTGATGGGTGGGCGGGTGCGGAACGCGTTCTGTGCGGTGCGCCCGCCTGGGCACCACGCGGAGCACAACCGATCGATGGGGTTTTGCTTGTTCAACAACGTGGCGATCGCGGCGGAGTACCTGATCGCATCTCGGGGCCTGCAGCGCGTGGCGATCGTCGACTTCGACGTGCACCATGGGAACGGCACGCAGCACCTGTTCGAAGAGCGCGGAGACATCCTGTACGTCAGCCTGCACGAGCACCCGGCGTGCCTGTATCCCGGCACGGGGTACGAACGGGAGATGGGGGTGGGGGCGGGGTACGGGTTCACGTTGAATATCCCGCTGGCGCCGGGCAGCGGGGACGAGGCGTATCAGCGGGCGTTTGAAGGGAAGGTCGTGCCGGCACTGGAGCGGTTTGAGCCAGAAGCGCTGCTGGTGAGCGCCGGGTTCGATGCGGCGGATGGGGACCCGCTGGCGCACATGCGGGTGAGCACGGAGGGTTTCGCGTGGATGTCGCGGGCGCTGGTGTCCACAGCGGAGCGGCTGTGCGGGGGGCGGCTCGTTTCGACCTTGGAGGGCGGGTACGACCTGACGAGGCTGGCGCAAGGGGTCACGGCGCACGTGAGGGCGCTGGTGGGGGAGGCTGGCGGATGAGGGTCGCCGCGAGTGGGTGGGTGACCCATAGCACACGAACGAGCCACGGTACCCGAGGGACCATCGGCGCCGCAAGAACTTCTTCACGCTGTGCGCACAGCGCACCCTACGCCGTTAAGGACGCAAGTGTTATGGGGTTCGGGTCAGGTTGAGGGTGGTGGACATTTTGGCCTGACCGTTTTCGTACATGGTCCAGGTTTGGGTGACGGCGTCGGGGCTGGTCCAGGTAATGGTGAGCTGGTGCATGTGGGGTTCGCGGGCGGCGTCGATGCCGCAGTCTTCAGCGAGAGAGAACTCCATCTGGGTGGCATCGGCTTTGATGAGTTTCATCTGGGGCTGATTGCCGAGCATGCAGTAATGGGTCATGGTGGGTTGGCCGGCCTTGTCGTGATAGACGGAGATCATGGCGTGAGGGGTGTCGGGGGAGAGGTGCTCGACGAGGGCGGTGCCGCCGGAGGTAAGCTCGTACTTGACGGTGACGGGCTCTGTTTCCTCGCCAGTGACAGCGGTGCCTTGCCAGGTACCCGCGAGGGACTTCAGTTGCTCGAATTCTTTCGAGGCGGGGGGCGGGGGCGGGCAGCAGGGTTTGTTCTGTCCCTCGTCGGCGAAGCCGGGGCTTGCGAGGGAGAGCAGTAGGGCGGTCAGGGTCAGGGCTAGCGGTTTCATGGTGTCCTCCTGGGGATGGTGTTCAACCGACTGGGATGTTGGGGCTGATGGAGCCTCTATGTCGAAAATTATACTGCGAGGGGTCGGCGTTGTGTCTGTGCTTTTGTGGCCCGACTTGTGCGCACGGAAGCGGCTGAGGGTGGGCGTAGTTGGGGTGGTAGGGCTTCTTATGGAAAGGAGTGCTATGAGGGCCTTGACGCTGTGGGTATGGGTGTTGGTATTGGGTATGGGTGTCGGGGGGTGCGCGAAGCTGCCAGCGGAGGCGCTGATCGTGCAAGAGAAGATCGGCGAATCCATTGAGGCGGCGAGGCGGAACCAGTTGAGGCTGATCGACGAGTTCGCCGAGGCGGAGAAGACAAGCCGGCGGGTTGCGTTCGAGGCGGGGATCCCCCAGGCGATCGAGGCGGAATTCGGGGTGGGGAAAACGAATTTTGAACTGGCGGAGGTGGAAGGATTTTTGAAGGAGTACGGGCGGCAGTTGCAGGCGGAGATGGGAGAGGTGGATGAGAAGGCCGCGGAGCTAAGGCATCAGACGAACGAGTTTTTCGACGAGATGTGGCGGTTGAACGACGTGAACCTGGGCCTGCTGCGTTCGGTGGTGGAGTTGAATCAGACGTATCGGGCGGCGTTTGAACAGGCGAAGAGCCGCTCGAGGGTGATCCAGGCGGCGTTCGGGGACGACGAGGGTCGGTAGATAGGAGGATGTCATGCCTGATTTTGCGAGGGCGGCGCGCGAGATCGCGGGTGAATCGGTGTTCACGCACTTGGAGCTGGAAAAGCTGTATAAGAGCGAGGAGGAGCGTGCCAAGTTCGTCGAGGTGCAGAAGGTTTTGAAAGAGGCGGCGAGCGTGAACCAAGCGACGAAGCGGGTCCTCGAGATGGGCGAGGAGGCGGTGCGTGTGCTGGTGAAATTGGGTCGATACTGTCTGACTCCGTGAGCGATGGTCCTGGGCCGAGGCGGCTGGGGGTGGTTCGCGCGTGAGGGATACGCGGTACATCGGATTTCGGGCGAACGGTTGGCGGGGGCGCGTACGCGTCGAGTGGCGGCAGGTGCTCGCGGGCAGCGACCCGTTGCTGGCGGCGGAGCGCTGGCCCCACGAACTATTGCGGGAGCGGGCGTCGGCACGGACGCTGCGGGTGCGAACCGATCGTGGGGTGGTGTACGTCAAGCATCTGACCGGAGGGAAGAACTACGAAAGCCCTTGGCGGGACTGGTATAGCAGGTTGAAGTGGCTGGTCAGACCGTCGCGTTCGCGGCGGGTGTGGTGGACGTGCCTGCGGATGGAGCGCGCGGGGCTGGGCGTGCCGGGGGTGCTGCTGGCGGCGCGGCGCCGGTGGGGGTGGCGGGTGGAAGACCTGCTCGTCAGCGAAGCGGTGGAGGGACAGAGTCTGCAGGCGATGATTATGCGTGCGGGGAGCTGGTCGGAGAAGTCGGCGTTGATCGCGAAGGCGGGAGAGGCGACGGCGAAGTTGCATGACGCAGGGTTTCTGCACGGAGATTTGTTGCCGGGGAATCTGATGGTGACGCCGGCGGGGCGGATCGTGTTTTGCGACAACGATCGGACGCTGCCGTTTTCACGGTTGCTACCGCTGTTCCTGAGGCGGCGGAACCTGGCGCAGATGGCGTTCCGGTTGGTGGCGATGGAGGGCGAGCAGGGCGGACGTACGTATCTGGATGCCTATTTCGACGCATCGGAGCTGCGCAGTAGTACCCGGCGGAGGACCGAAAGGTGGGTCATGGGCAAGGTGAAAGCGCGGCTGGAGCGGCTGATCGCCGAGAAAGGTAGGGTGGTGTTGGGAGAAGGGTAGGAATTGCCAGGTCCAAGAAGGGGCGGATCAGTGTGAGCCTTGACCGATGGGTGATCCGCACGGCGGACTCTATGGAGTGGGGAGCCGCGACTTGCCATACCTTGGACTTGATCGAAGTGGCCGGAACCGCGGGTTGTCAGCCGCGGTTATTTTTTGCGCGGGCCGGAGGTCAGCGTGGGAATCGACCGTGGATGGAGATTTCGCTGACGGGTTTGCGGCCGGAGGGGGTTTCGACTTTGCGGAGCGATTCGGGGAGGAGGTCGGGGTCGCCGGGCCAGCCGATGGCGGCCATGGCCTGGGCGGCGAAGCCCTCGGGGAGGTTCAGGGCTTGGGGGGCTTTGTCCCAATCGAAGCCAGCCATGCCATGGACCACGAGGTTCATTCTGGAGCCTTGCAGGGCGAGGCAGCACCAAGCGGAGCCGGAGTCGAAGGAGTGGACGGGGTTGGGCTTGTTGTTGCGGGCGAAGGTCGTGCGAGCGGCGATAAGGAGCAGGACGGCGGCGTTGCGGGCCCATTCCTGGTTAGCGGGGACGAGCAGGTTGAAGAACGTTGGCCAGTGCGGGTCGTTGCGCATCGCGTAGAGGAAGCGCCAAGGCTGCTCGTTGTAGGAGGAAGGGGCCCAGCGGGCGGCTTCGAAAAGGGTCATCAGCTCTTCGTGGGTGATGGGCTCCCCGGTCATGGCACGTGGAGACCAGCGGTTCACGAAGATGGGGTCGATGGGGTGGTCTGCTTTGCGATAATCGGAGGCTTTGGGGAGTGTGGCCATGAGATATTTCTCCATCCGGCGAAGGCTCATTCTAATGTGAAACAGGGGGGGTGTCAGCGAATAATTGAGCGGAGTGGGGGATGGGTGCGGTTCGGTGGAGAGGCTGACTGGGTTTGTAAGCCTATGGCTCTGGGTTTTTGGGGTGCAGGCCAAGAGAGGTTTCGAGCGCTTCGAAAAGCGATTCGAGATTGGCAGGGGATTCGATAATCAGGTCGTTCTGGGTGATCAGCTTCGGGATGTGTCCGCGGCCAACGGCGTTGTAGATATCGATGTTGGCTTGGATGCGGGCGTTGATAGCGGGGTCGTCGAGTGCGGCGTTAATGGCATCAAGGCTCAGGAGGGCCGAGGCGTAACGCCGAGCGGTGGTGGGGGGAGGGAGCGTGACGGCGGCGCTGAGCCAGGAATCGAACAGGGGAAAGCTGGCAGGTTTGGCGTGCCAGACGGCCAACGCGAGTCGGGCGTAGTCGCAGGCATTTCGATGGATGGGGGGAGTCGCCTCCAATAGGGGATTGCATCGGGCGTCGAGCGGCATGGGCGCTAGGACGATTGCCAGAGAATCATCGAAGCGTTCAACCGCGGACTCCAGGTAGCTGTGGACCCGGCGGCAATGGGGGCAGGTGTAGTCGTAGAGGAACAGGAGCCAGTGGTCGGCGTCTGAAGGGCCGAGCACGGGCAGTGCATGGCGATCGACGGTGATCCGACCAGCGAGAAACTTGCCCGTCGGGTTCGGT
>JAJUHR010000396.1 GCA_029267795.1 Planctomycetota bacterium | reverse complement strand
TACGGGCCGGCGGCGAAGCTGACCAACCCCAGCGGCCCGGCCAAGGTGGATCAGGTCCGTGAGCCGTCACGGACGCTGGCGTTTGCCGATTCGGCACAGCTTAATACGTTCCAGGCCCCGGCGTCGCCAGCGCACCCGATGTTCGAGCAGTGGTACTACGTATCGAAGACCGAGGAAACCGTGTTCTATAACCACAACCTAACGGCGTCTGCGGTCATGTTCGACGGTCATGTGCAGCAGATTGCTCCGGAGTTTGGGGTCAGTCCGACGTTGCCGGAGGCTCCGGTTGGCAGGCCGCCGTCGAATGTGGTCCTTCAGTTGAAATAAGAGGAGAGGTGTCCCGCGGCGGCATCCGGGCGCGCCGCCGCATCTGGACAAAAAATCTACGCCCGAGCGAGGCCCCGGCGGACTACCACCCGCTGGGGCTCTTTTTATTTGCTTCACTCGTGCGCCACGATGCCCCCCGGCGCCGCGGGAACAACCTCCACCTGCCTAATTAGGACTTGTATGGTGTCCCAATAATATACCGCAGGAACGCGGGGATGTCTTCTTAATTTTTCGTTGGCTGTTATCCGAGACGCGGGGTGTGGGATCGATGAGGAGTCAGACTCCTGCTTCCCACCGCTCGTAGTGATCCTTGATACAATCCGCCGGCCATGCACGTACAGAACGACGGCGTCGAGAAAGTGACGATCATCGGTTCGGGGCCCGCCGGGTGGACGGCGGCGATTTATGCGGCCCGTGCCAACCTGCAACCGCTGGTATTCGAGGGCATGCCGACGCAGACGCCCAGTATCCAGCTTCCGGGCGGGCAGCTGATGCTGACGACCGAGGTGGAGAATTACCCTGGTTTTCCCGACGGGGTCACCGGCCCGCAGATGATGGAGCAATTCAAGAAGCAGGCGTTGCGTTTCGGCACGCGGGTGGAGTCGAAAAACGTGGGCTGCTGTGATTTTTCCCGCCGGCCGTTCGAGTTGTGCATCGATGGCGAGCCTGGCCGGGTGGTGCGATCCCACGCGGTGATCATCGCCACCGGGGCCAGCGCCAACTGGCTGGGGCTGGAGAACGAGATGCGTCTGGCGCGGACGGGCGGGGGGGTCAGCGCGTGCGCGGTGTGCGACGGGGCGCTACCGATCTTTCGGAACCAGCCCTTGGCGGTGGTGGGCGGGGGCGATACCGCGATGGAAGAGGCCAGCTACCTGCTCAAGTTCGCGTCCAAGGTGTACGTGATCCACCGCCGCCACGAACTGCGGGCCAGCAAGATCATGCAGGCGCGGATCCTCAACCACCCCCACGCCGAGGTCGTCTGGGACAGCGTGGTCGTCGACGTGCTGGGCGGGGACAAGGTCGCCGGCGTGCGGCTAAAAAACGTCAAGACCGGTCAGCAGTTTGACTTGGCGGTCAAGGGGCTTTTCGTAGCCATCGGTCACACGCCCAACACCCAGTTTCTCGAGGGTTCGGGCCTGGCCTTGGACGAGAAGGGCTACATCAAGACCACCGACGGGTTCCGCACGTGGACGCATATCGAGGGTGTGTTTGCGGCTGGCGACGTGTGCGACAAGATCTACCGGCAGGCTGTGACCGCGGCGGGGATGGGGTGCAAGGCGGCGATCGATGCGGAGCGGTGGCTGGCTGAGAAGGGCGTGCATTAGGGTGTTTTTTTGTGCGGGTGGTGGGCGAAGCGACACCATGGCAAATACTGGGAGTTCCGGGGCATCGCTGCGCTCTATCCACCCTACGCGACTATGCACACAGCAGCCTCGCCTTCGGCTCGACGTGCTGTGTGGCACCCGGCATCTTACGAATTGGCAGGTCGAATGACCTGCCCTACGGGCCCGCCGTGTGTTCATGGCGGGCTAAGTGACTGGCGGGTCGGCTGCGCTTGAGCCGCCCCACATTTCAAACCGCGGGTTGCCACCGGCGGCTTGGTGGTGCGCATAGCGCGCCCTACGGCTTCGGGTGTGCGGCGTTGGTGCTAGACGGGGGGGCGAAGGGGCGTATCATGGGCTGACCATGACGCAGACGGAGGCCGCCATCCAGTCCCTGTGCCGGGGGGTCGAGCAAATCTACAGTGTCGAGGAGCTTCGGCGTAAGCTGGCGTCCGGACGCAAGCTGCGCGTGAAGCTCGGCATGGACCCCACCGCCCCCGACATCCACCTGGGGCACTCGGT
>JAJUHR010000424.1 GCA_029267795.1 Planctomycetota bacterium | reverse complement strand
GTCCCACATCGGGAACCGCGCCAGCCAGCCCTGCTTCTGCGCATGCTGGTCCAGCTGGCTCCCTTCGCAGGTGATCGCCACGGCCTGCGCGGGGAAGCTCAACCCCTTGCCCGCAATCGCGCGCCCCACCTCAAGCATGCCGTTACGCGTCTCCTTCGTCCCGCCGGACTTGGAGACCACCACCACCAGCGTGCTCTTGAGCCGCGCCCCGATCTGGTTCAGCGTCCGTTCGATCCCGTCCGGATCAGTATTGTCCATGAAGTGCAGTTTCATCCGGTCGCGCTTCGACCCGGGGTTCCCTAGCGCGTCCGCCACCAGCTGGGGCCCCAGCGCGCTGCCCCCGATCCCGATCAGCAGCACGTCGGTGAACTTCGGGGCTGCCGGCGGCACGAGCTTCTTGCCATGCACCGCCGCGGTGAACGCCTTGACGTCCGCCAGGGTCTTCTCGATCTGCTGGCGGATCTGGGGGTTCGGCGCCATCTGCGGGGCCCGCAGCCAGTAGTGCCCCACCATCCGCTTTTCGTCTGGGTTGGCGATCCCGCCCGCTTCCAGCGCTGCCATCGCTTCGTAGGCACGTTGCATCGGCCCGTGCATCCAGGCGAAGAAATCGTCGGGGAAATCCATCCGGGAGATGTCCAGGCTCAGCCCCAGTGATGGACACACGCACAAATGCTTCTTGTACCGCTGCCACAACGCCACGCGGTCCATGGGACCTCCTAAAAAACAAGGGCAACCGCTGTTCACGCCGGCGCGACCGTTTGGCCGCCGGCCACCCGCCCCCCACACCCGCCCAAGCTCAATCCGGTTTCGTCCGCACCAGCAGCCGATACCGCACCCCGGGCTCCAGCGCCAAGTTCGGCGCCGGCTCGCCCTCGCCGCCCTCCCGCCGCTCCGCCGGCAGGTACAACTCCGCCAGCAGCACCGGCATCGTCTTATCCGGGCTCAGCAACCCGCCCACCGGATACACCTCCCCGTCCCTGTTGATGAACCCCAACAAACTCACCCGGACCGTCTGGCCCACCGGCAGCCGCTCCACCCGTTGGGCGTACTGCTGGTTCAGCCAAACCTCTACGTCGGCATAAGCCGCCGCGGTGCGGTTCGTCAGCTCGATCGCAGCCCCGTCCCGCACCACGACGATATCCAGGTCGCGCGCCGGCGCCTCTTTGGGATACACCGGCCCGCTCCCCTCCGAGCCGACGCGCCCAGGCGCCGCGACACACGCAGCCAACGCCCACGCCAGCGCAGCCGCCAGCACCGCACGCCGAACCATACACCCCACCATCCCCGACTGATTCGGTCTTCGCCGCATGGGCTGCCGATATCCCTACAGAACCATCCGACCCGTGACACCCGGCTCGCGACCCGCGGAAATATAATGCGACCCCCCATGCGGATAGGCAAACTTGCTCTCGATGCTCCGTTCTTTCAAGCCGGCCTGGCGGGCTATTCCGACGCCGCGATGCGCCTCGTCGCCCGCCGCCACGGCGCCCCCTACGCCGTCACCGAGGCCATGCTCGATCAACTGCTCATCCAGGGCGGCAAGGGGCTGCGCGCCGCCGAACTCGACGACGAAGATCACCCCATCGCCGGTCAGCTCATGGGCTCGCATCCGCACGAGATTGCGCGGGGCGCCCAAATCCTGGCCCGCCTCGGCTACGACGTGATCGACGTCAACCTCGCCTGCCCGGTGAAAAAAGTCCGCAGGAAAAGCCGCGGAGGCCACCTGCTGCAAGCCCCCGACGAGGCCATCGCCATCCTCGACGCCGTCCGCCAGGCCACCCCGCCCGATATCCCCTGCACGGTCAAGCTCCGTCGCGGAACCGACGATTCCCCCCAGGCCGCGGCCCGCTTCTACCAAATCTTCGAAGCCGCGATCGACCTAGGCTACTCCGCCGCCACCGTGCACCCCCGCACC
>JAJUHR010000075.1 GCA_029267795.1 Planctomycetota bacterium | reverse complement strand
TAGATCGAAATCGACGATTCACGGTCCGTGTAGCGCGCGATCCCGAAGTCCACCAGCTTGGCCACGCCACGGTCGTCCAGCAAGACGTTCCCCGGCTTGACGTCCCCGTGGGCCAAGCCCACCCGGTGCGCCGCGGCCAACCCTTGCGCCACATCGATCGCCACCTCGAGCGCCCGCGCCTCATCCAGATGGCCAACTTCCTCCAGCAGCCGATCCAGCCGGCCCCCGGACACATACTCCATCACAATAAACGGTTGGCCGGTCTCCTCCCCACCGACCGAGTAAATCTGCACCACATTCGGATGGTTTAGGGCAGCCAGGGCCCGCGCCTCTTCGATGCACTTGACGGCCAACTCCCGCTCGCCGTTGACCACCCCCGGGCACATCACCTTGATCGCCACCCGGCGGTCCAACGTCCGATCCCAAGCCAGGTACACCTCCCCCATCGCCCCCTGCCCCAGGACCTGCAGCAGATCGAACTGACCGAACCTCGCCGGCACGGTCAGCTCGGTGCCGCACGCGGGGCAAGCGACGGTCGAAAACGGCTCGACAGCAAAAACGTCGACCCGCTCTCCACAGCAGCCGCAGCTCACCTCGTCGAATCGCTCGCAGCGTGATTCCATCGCATTCTGCACGGTCTCACCCTCAAAAACGGTAGCCTCGCAATCGCCATCGGGCCAAAAACCCCATGGGATTCGCGGCTCTTCGCACGGTTGCCAACAAAAAGATTATCGGCCCCGCACCGTTTATCCCAGCGCCGCCGCAATCTGCCGGTTCAACCGCGCCGCGGCCTCTTCCACCGCGCCACGCCAGTCCGCAACCCTCGCCTTTTCATACGCATAAATCACCGATCGGCTGGCGCTGATCAGGGCCCCCCCGCCGTCATCATTAAAGCACGCCTTGACCTCCTCGGGAGTAGCGCCCTGCGCCCCAACCCCGGGCACGAGGAAAAGTTGGTTTGGCATCAGCCGCCGTAATGCCGCCACGTCCCGGGCCTTCGTCGCCCCCACCACCGCGCCCAGCAGGCTGTACCCGCCCTTCCCAAGGTAGCCGGGCCCCGAGCCCAATTCATGGATCATTCGCGCGACCGCTTCGGCGACGGTCCGCCCATCTGCCAGCCTCAGGCTCTGCACCGCGTCGCCCCCCGGGTTGCTCGTCCGCACCAAAGCGAACAACCCCTTGCCCTGTGCCGCGGCCACGTCCATGAACGGGCGAATCCCATCGACTCCAAAGTAGGCATTGATCGTCAGCGCATCGGGGCCCGGCAGGGAACCCAGGTCGGCAAAAGCACTATCGCCGAGGCACCCCGCCGCGTAATGGGCGGCGCTGACGTCGATATCGCCTCGCTTGGCGTCCCCGATCACGATCAGCCCGAGCTTCCGGGCGCGGTGGCTCAGCCGATGGTACGCCTCAACGCCCAACCACAGATAACGCTCGAAGCACGCGGATTGCAGCTTCACACACGCCGCGTGACCCGCTACGGATGTCAGCACGCCCTCGACGAAACGTTCGATCGCCTCCACCGCTTCGCGAGCCTTGACAGAACCGCTCACGGGGCCGCCCCCCAGTACCTCCCGCGGCAAACGCTCGTACACCGGGTCGATCCCAACGCATAAGGGCGCCCCCACCTCGGCGCACCGCGACTCCACTCTGTCCGCAAAGTGCTCGATCGCCATCACCCTCGGCTCACCCGTCTGGCCCCCCGCCTTGCAGCCCACGCCCCGGACAAGCCAATGTAAGACGCACGATGCGATACGCACAATCGGCACACAGACGCCATCGTCACGGCCGAATTACTCCAACGATCGGCCCAGCTGCGGCCGCAACATCCACACAAACACCGGGCCACCGATGATCGCCGTGAATATCCCTACCGGAAGCTGACCTTGGCCCCAATCGAGCCCCGTGCTGGCGCTATCCGCCAGCAGCATCAGCGCCGCCCCCGCCATCGCCGAACCGAGCACCAGCACGCGATGGCTCGGCCCAAGCAGCAGACGAGCCACGTGCGGACAGATCAGCCCCACGAACGCCACGGGCCCCGCGAGCACCACCGCCCCAGCCGCCAGCGCGCCCGCCGTCACGAACAGCAGCGCCCGCAGCCGGGGAAGATTGACGCCCAGGCTTTGAGCCTCGGCCTCGGAAAACGTGGCCACGTCCATCGCCCGACCCAGCACCAGCAGCACCGCGATCCCTACACAAGTCGCCACCGCCACCGCCCCAAGCGCAGCACCCAGGATCGATTCATTCAGATAACCCATCATCCAGCGGGCGATATCTTCTTTCAGGCCCGTCGAACCCCAACCGTAGTTCACCAGCATGATCAGCGCACCGTTGATCGTGTCCATCACAACCCCGATCAGCAGCAGGCCCAGCGGATCAATCGTCTTCTGCCTCCGGGACGCGCCGTAGACGATGGCCATGCTCCCCAAGGCCCCCATGAGAGCCCCGATGTACCCCTCCCCCACAGGCCTTGACAGGTAAACGCCGATCAACTGTTGACCCATCACCCCCAGCGCCGCCCCGCTGGATAGCCCCAGCACAAACGGGCTGGCCAAGTGGTTCCGCAGCAGCGCCTGCAACGCCACCCCGCTGCTGGCCAGCGACGCCCCAACCAGGACCGCCAGCTGCACGCGCGTCAGCCGCACACGGATCACCGCTGCCGCCTTGTCGCCTTGCGGCCAACCCCACCCCTGGCCGACCATCAAACGCAACACCGCAGCACTCAGCAGAACCAGCAAGAGCAGCGCCAATATCACGATAGTTCGTCGCATCGATGGCCACACCGCCCCGTGATCCACTCGATCCTACGGTCTAACCCACAAAATAACCGATGGCCCGCAGCCCATGCCGCCGCCAAACAGCCGCCATAGCCTACCAGCCCGTAACTCATGGCAACGCAGCGGCACGATCGATCCGATCCGCCAATTCGGGGTGGATGGCGTTGGCCATCGCCACTCCCACGCGAACCAGTGAGCTGCTGGGCAGCAACACCAGCGGGTCGTCGATCAGAACGATCCGCTCCTGCACCACCGCTCGGATCGGCAGCCCACGCAGGTCCGATAGCCGCGGGTCGACCCCCACCGCCTCTAGAGGGGGCGCCCCAGGGGACAGCAGCAGGATTACCTCCGGATCCAACCTGATCAGCCGCTCCTGGTCGTACGAAGGAGCCCCCACCGCTGCCTCCGACGCCGCGTTGCGACCGCCCATCAGGTTCAGCAATTGATCGTGCACGGTGCCCGGCCCGCTGGCGACGATCGGGTGCGTTCCGATAACCATCAACACCGATCGCTTCGGGGCCCCCGCCACCGCCTCCGAGAGAGCCGCCAACCGACGTTCGATCCCTTCCCGCAGCGTCCGAGCCTCGCCCGGCACGCCCAAAACCCGACCGAGGCTTGGTGTCCCCTCGCCGTTGCCCTCACCGGGTGCGCCCTTATCCGACAGGATTCCGCACACCGCTTCGATGCTCAACGGCGATGGGTACGCCACCAACGCGAATCCGTACAAATCCGCCAATCGCACCAAATGCGGAGGCACGCCGTCTTTGCCGACCATCATTACCACGTGGGTGGGTTGCAGGACCGCCAGGGCTTCGGTGTCGATGTTGAGGTAATCCCCCACCACGGGTAGACCCTTGGGGGCAGCCAAGTCCTCGCGAGCCGTCCCCACGAGCACGTCCTGTTTCCCCAGGTCCACGATCATTTGGGTGAGCGCCGGTGCCAAGCTCACCACGCGAATCGACCCGTTCGCCCCGGCAGCCCCGACTTCTGGAGCGGAACCCCGATCGCAACCCGCAGCCCAGCAGGTCACCAACGCCACGCCCAGGCGCACCCGCATCAGCCAGGATCGAAACCGGGCATGAAACATCGGCACAATATCCTGGAAGCCCCAACCCCCTACATCCATCGATCGCGCCCGCTGCCGCACCGGACGACGGGTTTAACGCTGTCTCATGGATTGCTGGCCCATGCGATCCGGACACCCTCCGGCAACACCGGCAACAGGGCCGTGTCCGGCGAACTGAACCACACCTGCCGATGGTGATGGATCTTCACGATCAGCGGCAGTTCACCCAACAGCAGAGCGTCGGCCTGCTGCAGGCCTTGCAGCAGAAGCCGGATCATAGCCGCCAGGGGAATCCCCCCCGCCACCAGCTCCACCGCGTTGCCCCCGGTCAGCCCCGGGTCGTCGCTCGGTTGTCCAGCGAGTTGCAGCACCTGCCGCCACACATCGGGGCAGTGGTCCAACATCTCGTGCTCCCAGTGCACGTGGGGAACCAGGTAAAGCGGCGCGGCCCCCAGCTCCGCCAAGTGCCCCGCGGTCGCCGCGGCCACCGCCTCCGCGGCGCGTAGATCCGCGCAACACAGCCGCAGCGACGCGCGAATGCTCGCGTCCGGCCCCGCCATCAGACACCGCCGCTGGACCTGAACACCCGGCTCGAAATCAAAGCGACCGCTGTTCGAATATTGCGGCCTGATCCGATGCGCCGCCAGCCGTTGACTGAGTTGCTCAAAGGGAACGATCACGGTTCTGTGGCTGCCGCCGACGCAGCACCTTCGGTTTTGTCGGCGGCTTTCGCCCCCCTGCTGTGCTCCATGTGAATAAACGCCTCACGGCCCAATCGCGCGCTCCGATGCTTCTTCGGCATCATCTGTCACGTCCGGGGAGTCCGGGGGGCCCGCCTCGGTCGCGGGTGGCCGCTCGCCCTTCCCATCGGGTCCGTCCAATGCCACGTCATCGAATTCACACTCGTCCGCGGCGCGGCGCAGCAGCAGGTACACCCAGGTGCTGGCACAGAGATAGTAGCTCACCGCGTACGCCGCCAGCAGGCCGAACGTCAGGCGCACCCACGCCCACACCAGCCCCGCCGCGGCCTTGCCCGACACCCCGAGCTCCGCCCACCGCGGTTCGACCGAGAAATCCCCCAACATAGGCGGCGGCAGCATCGCCTCGAACCGATTCACCTCGCCCACCTCGCGGAACACCCACGCGCCCACCGCCCGCTGAGTGATCCACAGCGACAAGAAAACCACCAGCCCCACCACGACGAACGTGACCGCCCCGTAGGCCAGGGCGACGAAGCTGTAGAACAAGCATCGCCACGGCCGGCCAAGCACATAGCCAAACGCCCGGCTGACCGCGTCGAACGCGTCGGTGTCCTCCACCGCGACCGCCGGATACATCAGGTGCCCACCAGCCACCTCCAGCGCCAGCAGGCACGCGATCGCCAGGCCCGCGCCGATCGCAAGGAAGAACAACAACCCACCCAGCACCTCCAGCACCGGAAGGTTAAACAGCACGAAACCCCCGCCAGCCAGCCCCAGCCCCAGCACCGCAGCCAGCAGCAGCGGGAGCAGCGGCGTCAGCAAGAACCACACCCACCGCCCCGCAGCGAAACGCAACGCCCCGGCAGGCGACACCCGCTGATCACGTGTCGCGTGCAGAGCCGCCATGCGCGCCACCGCTCCGCAAAACACCGCGCACAGGGGCGCCGCCCACAACGCGTACACCAAGGTGAACCAGGGGTGGGCTCGCAGCAACCAACCGGGCAGCACAACGACCAGGTCTTCCAACGCACCTACGACTGTGTTCGGGTCGTGTCGGTTCTGCTCCACCAGCTGACCGAGCCCCAGGTCCAGCTCCGACACCGCGATCACCAGCCGTTGCAGGGCCCGCACCTTGTAGGTCAGCGCGGTCTGAAAAATCCCGCTGTGGCTTCCCCAGTCGGTGCGGCTCTGGTTGAGCCAGTCGTCGAAATTCTCGCCGGACATGCTGCTGTACAAGGCCAGCTCCCCCGGGTACACGCGCGGGCCCCACACCCAGTCCATCGCCCGCCCGCCAACGTAAAGCAGCGTGACCATGACCAGACTGACCAGCAGCTTGGAAGGGTGGACCGCCATGCGGAACGCCCCGAACAGGCGGCAAAACCGCATGACCCCGTCCCAATCCACTTCTTCGACGCGGACCCTTCGATGTTCGATCTGCTGCATCGGTGCCGCCCTTGAACCGCCGCGCGCGACCCGCAATACAAGGTACCGCCAGCCGCGCGTTTTTTCGACTTCCGCGGCCGACATCGCCTTGTCTGAACCTGTCAAGGCGAGCGCAGCGGCTCCTCACGCCCACGGCACGATAAGTTAGCCCCTATGAATCACGGGGGGGCTAAAAAATAATCGCGTAGGGTCCGCTGTGCAGCCCGTATCGTAGGGCAGGCCTTTGGCCCGTCGAAAAAAAGCCGGCAGAGCTTTGCCCCGTCCGAGCGACTTCGAAGCCCACGGAGTGCACTCCGCGGGCTTTTCTCATCTCGCCCACGATTACGAAGAGGGATGCTGGGTGGTGATCGACCTGGAAGTTGGATCGCCGATCTGTTCGCGGCTGGCCGGTGGAACCTGCCTTTTGTCGGTGGACAAAGGGTCTTTCCCATGTTCGATCGCGTTGATCTTGTCCACCCGCCGGGCGTGCCTGCCTCCCTCGAATTCGGTGTTCAACCACGTCTTGACGATCCGGTCGATGATCCGTTGACCGAGCATGTCGGCTGAAAGGCACAGGATGTTGGCGTCCACGTGGCGGCGGCTCAGGTCCGCCCCGATCTCGTCGTGCACCAGGGCCGCCCGCACCCCCGGCACTTTGTTCGCCGCGATGCTCATCCCGATCCCCGTGCCGCAGATCAGGATCCCCCGATCGACCCTGCCCTCGGCCACGGCCACCGCCACAGGGTATGCCATGTCGGGAAAGTCACACGGCCGGCCGTCGTGCGACACCAAGTCCACGACCTCATACCCGTCGTGCCGCAAGCACGTACGAAGATGGCGACAAACTTCCGTACCGCGGTGGTCCGCTGCGATGGCGATCTTCATATCTGTTGTTCCTTCAGCCGCTGAGCCAGCTGCCGCCGGATCAGCTCCACACTGCGGCGGTAGCCCTTGATCCCCAACCCGATTGGGTCCTCCACATCCCCACCCCCAGGGTCCAGCGTAAAGATTTTATCGGCCGCTGAGGGCACCATCGACAGAATCGCCGCCCGGTGCGCCGCGGTCATACAGTAGATTACGTCGGCTTCGTGGATCAGTTCGGACGTCAACGGCTGAGACCGGTGCTTGGAAAGGTCAATGCCCTGCTCGCTCATGGCCGTCACCGCCTCAGGGCTGGCGGCCATCCCCGGATAGGCGTGCGTGCCCGCGGAAACGATATGCACGCCGCTGGCCTCCAGATCGGCCGGCGTCACGCCCCGCTGGCTGGCGACCATCTGCTTGGCCAGCGCCTCGGCGATCGGAGACCGGCAGGTGTTCCCCGTGCACACGATCAACATCGTCCACTGCATCAGCTTGCGGATAAACCGCTCGTCGTACACCCCCGCACGCTCGATCGTCCACTTGTACAGCCCACCGGAGTGCCGCACCCGGACCACCGTCGAGGGCTTGGCGTAACGACAACGCCCCCCGTCGATCAGCAGGTCGGCCGCGTCGCCGACCGCCTGGGCCGCCTCCTCAGCGTCGATCGGCGGCGACTGGCCGCGACGGTTCGCGCTGCTGGCCACCACCGGCCCGCCCGCCAGCCGCAGCAGCTGCCGCGCCACGTCCAGGTCCGGGCAGCGCAGCCCCACGGTGTTGCGAAAGTACAGCCGCCCCTTACCCTCGGCCCCCAACCGCAGGGCCTGCACCTTTTGCTCGATCACACGATCCGGAACGTCCACCACCAACGTCACCGGTCCGGGCAGAACCTTGCGGACCAACCGCTGCACGGTAGGAGACGAATCGTCGATGTATCGCCCCGCTTCACTGGGGTCCGGCAGGTGGATCGTGAAGGGTTGATCGACGGGACGCTGCTTAAACGCATTCAGGGCCTGCCAACCCTTATCGCTGGCAACC
>JAJUHR010000044.1 GCA_029267795.1 Planctomycetota bacterium | reverse complement strand
CTGTACGTGCAACGATCGGCCAACTTTGAGCAAGAACAGGCCCAGAAGCTGGCGGACCTGTTGGTGGCCGAACCGAAATGGGCCGGGGACGTGGTCCTGGCGTGGGAGAGCGTGGGCAAGACGGCGCTGCCGGTGCTGCGGCGGTACTACGACCACCCCAAGCTGGAGGTGAGGCTGGCGGCGCTGGATGCGGGCACGTGGCTGGAGGACGAGGCCACCATGGACCAGTTGGCGCTCCTGGCCCTGTCTGCGGACCCGACGGTCCGGGCACAGACCGCGAGGCTGCTGGTGAACCTGCCGAGGAGCCTGCGGGGGACGCAGCGGCTGCACATCTTGCTGGACGACGAAGAGGCGTCGGTGCGGGTCGCGGCGTACGAGTCGCTGGCGACCATCAACGACCCGATCATCCAGAGGGTGCCGATCGGTGAGAAGGAGCGGTTCAAATTCGTGATCGACCTGGTGCCGTCCCGCAAACCGCTGGTGTACATCGCGCAGGCGCGCACGCCGCGGCTGGTGATCTTCAACCCGACGCTCGGGTTCGAAGGGCCGTTCGTCTGGCGGACGTGGGACAATCGGCTGATGCTGCGCAGCGACGGCCCGCACGACCCGGTGCAGGTGTTTTACCAGCCGCCCGGTCAAACGCAGGGCCGCACGCTGGAAGCTCCACCGACGCTGGCGGACGTGGCGGGGTTGCTGGCGCACCGCCCGACGCTGGAGCAGCCCGAGGAAGGGTTCGACCTGACCTATGGGCAAGTGGTGGACGTGGTCTACGCGTTGTGTCAACAAAAGATCGTTGAGGCGCCGGTGAGCTTGCAGATCAGCCCGCTGGCGGCGGCGATCGCCCAGGCGCAGGCGGTGTCCCAGGAAAGCCCCAGGCCGGAGACCACGCCGAGCGGCGGGTAACCCCAACCCGCACGAGCCGGACTTTGCCCGGCGTGTCTGGTACGCTAACGAACGGCGAGGCCCAGGGGCCGCCCGTGCCGACGTCCTGAAAGATCGAATGGAAGATCAAGGCCATGATCGACAGCCCGGCAGGTAGCCGTAGAGGCATCCCATGGCAAGAGATATAAGCAGGGGACGGGGCGGACCCACGGATGGGTCACGAATTTGACGGGCCGATCGACCCGAGGCCGATAATACCGACATGGAGGTCGATGCGCATGCGCCTTGCCAAGCTGACGATCTGCGGTTTCAAGTCGTTCGCGGATAAGACGGAGCTGACCTTCGAGGCGCCGATCACCGGCATCGTCGGGCCCAACGGGTGCGGCAAGTCCAACGTGGTGGACGCGATCCGCTGGGTGCTGGGCGAACAGTCCGCCAAGAGCCTGCGCGGCGAGGCGATGCTGGACGTGATCTTCAATGGCTCAGCCACCCGCAAGCCCGCGGGCATGGCGGGCGTCACCCTCACGTTCGACAACTGCGACCGCAAACTACCGCTCGAGTGCGACACGGTCGCGGTCACCCGCCAACTGTACCGGGACGGGTCCAGCGAGTACCTGCTGAACAAGCAGCGGTGCCGGCTGCGGGACATCCGCGAGCTGTTCATGGACACGGGGGTCGGGACCGACGCGTATTCGATCATCGAACAGGGCAAGGTGGACGTGCTGCTGCAGGCCGATGCCCAGCAGCGGCGAGAGATCTTCGAGGAGGCCGCCGGGATCAGCCGGTCCAAAGCCCGCAAAAAAGAGGCGATCCGCAAGCTCGAACGGGCGCAGCAGAACCTGGGCCTGGCCCAGCAGCGGCTGCAGGATACCGAACGCCGGCTGCACAGCGTCAAGATCCAGGCCGCCAAGGCGCGAAACTACCAGCAATACTCAGCCCAGCTCCAGCAGCTGCAGACCACATGGGTGCTCGCCGAGTACCACCAACTGCGGTCGCAACTGGACAGCCTCAACCAGCAGTTGGAGGCGGGCGAAAAGGAGCGGGCCGAAGCGCAGCAGCGGCTCGAACAGCAGGAACGCGAGCTGTCATCTGTGGAAGGGGACCGACAAACCCTGCACGCCCAGCACCTGCACCTGGAGCAGCAGCGGCTGGAGTTTAAGGCGCAGAAGGAGCAGGCCGAGCAACGCTGGCGGTTCGCCCAGGCGGCGATCGCGGACCTGGCGAATCAGGCTGAGCGCGACCAACGCCACCTGGCCGAACTGATCGATCGTCGCGATCAAGTCCTGGCGGAGCTGGCCCGGCTGGGTTCGCAGATCGAACAACTCGGCGCCCTGCAGGCCGGGTCCACCTCCAAACTGGAGGCAGCCCAGGCCCAGACACGTGAATTGCAACAGGAGCTGAACGAAAAACGCGGGGCGATCGAGGACGAAAAGTCCGGGATCATCACCCTGATGCGCCGCACAGCCCAACTGCACAACCAGATCCAATCCATCGACGTGGTCGAACGCAACCTGGTGCACGCCAGCCAGAAAATCGGCGAACGGGCCGGGCTCATCGCCGAGGAACTGGAGCGGCTGCTGCGAAACCAGGACGATGTATCCGAAAAGAAGGCCGAAGTGCAAGCCCTCATCGAGGCCCAGGGCGCGCACCTGCAGCAGCACACGGCCCAGGCGGCCCAGCTGCACGAACAAAAGAGCCAGCTGGCTGAACGGTTGGCACAGTGGCGTGAACAACGCAGCGCGCTGGCCTCTCGCCTGTCGGTCCTGCAAGAGATGCAAGACCGGCAGGAGGGCGTGGCGGACCCGGTGAAAGCGATCCTGGCGGCCCAAGCCCTGCCGCGCGAGGGTGGCGGGGCGTTCAGGTTCGTGCGCGGCCTGCTGGTCAGCGCGATCGAAACCGATCCGGAGCAGCCCGACCACGCACGCCTCATCGAGGCGGCGCTGGGCGAACACCAGCAGGCTTTGGTGATCGACAGGCTGGCAGACCTGTGCGAGGGGGCAGCCGCCGAGGGCGCCCGCGAAGCGATCCAGGCACTGGCCGGTCGGGTCACGTTCCTGCCGATCGACCAGTGCGCTGCGGACACGGCCGACCGCGCCGCGGAGCCGCCGCCCCTGCCGGCCGGCGTGCCATCCGCCGTGGATTGGGTGCGCTACCCCGATTGGATCAGGCCGATCGTGTCCCGGGTCTTGGGCCGCACACTCATCGTGGCGGACTTGCAAGCGGCGGCCCGGCTCCGCGCGGAGTTGCCGACGGGCTACCGGTTCGTCACACGAGGCGGTGAGGTCCTCGAGGCCGACGGCCGAGTCACCGCAGGCCCGCTGAGCAGCCCATCCAACGGCAACGGGGGCCTGATCAGCAGACGCAGCGAACTGGCCCGATTGCAGCGCCAGATCACTCGACTCGACGAAGCAATCGCCCAGGAGAACAACCGCCTCGGCGAGCTGAGCGATCAGCTCGCGCACGTCGAGAAGGTGGCGCACGATCTGCGGAGCGCCATCAGTGAAGGGCAGGCGATGCGAGCCGAGCTGAGCAGCCGGCTGGAAGGGCTCACCGCCCAGATCGCCCAGCTGCAGCGGGAGCAGCCGGTGCTGGCCGCGGAGACCGAGCAGATCCACCGGCAGCTGCGCGAGGCAGACCGGCAACGCCGCACGCACCAGGACGAGGCCCGACGGCTAGAGGAAGACTCGCGGTCGCGCGAACAGGCGGTGGCGGCGCTACAGGCCCAGGTCGCGGAACTGAGCACGAAACTCGAGCACGCCCGCGAGGCAGAGACCACCCTGCGCGTCGAGGCGGGCAAGCTCGCCGAGCAACTGTCCGCATCGCACCGACAGCTGCGTCAGGCCCAGATCGCTTCGGAGGACATTCAACGACAACACAAGGCCGTCGCCGAGCAGCTCAACCGACACCGGCAGCGCACGACCGAGCTGCAGGACACCGCGTTCGAGGCCCAAAAGCACGCCGAAGAAGCCGAGACCCGTCACCGCGAGCTGGGGGTGCGGTGCGACTTGCTCCAACACCGGCTGGACAAGCTCGCCGCGACACTCGAAGGGTTGCAGGTCTCGCTGGTGGCGCGACGCGAGGCGGTCGAGGCCCAGAATCGGCGCGTGCACGAGCTGCAGATGATCCAACGCGAGTTGCAGGTGAAACTCGCCACGGTCGAGCAACGCGGGCAGGAGCAGGTCGGCCTTGTCCTGGCCGAGGCGCACAAAGACTATCAACCGCAGGAGGTCGACTGGGCGGCGCTGGAGGAGCAGGTCCGGCAGCTGCGTGAGAAGCTGCAGCGGTTGGGCACGGTCAACCTGGACGCGATCCACGAGCAGAACGAACTGGAGAAAACCCAGAAAGAGCTGGCGACCCAGGTGGAAGACATCCTCTCGGCCAAAGCCCAGCTCGAGCGGCTGATCCGGCAGATCAACGAGGAGTCGCGCAAGCGCTTCGAACAGACGTTCGAACAGGTGCGGGAGAACTTCGCGGGCAAGGACGGGATGTTCCGGCGGCTGTTCGGCGGCGGCCGGGCAGACCTGACCCTGGTCCCCGACGAATCCGGCCAGGTCGACGTGCTGGAATCCGGCATCGAGATCATCGCCAAGCCCCCGGGCAAGGAACCGCAGTCGATCAGCCTGCTGTCCGGCGGGGAGAAGACGATGACCGCCGTCGCCCTGCTCATGAGCATCTTCCAGGCCAAGCCCAGCCCGTTCTGCGTGCTGGACGAGGTCGACGCCGCCCTGGACGACGCGAACGTGGAGCGGTTCACGCAAGTGGTGCGCAGCTTCTTGGACCGGTCACACTTCATCATCATCACGCACCACAAACGGACGATGCAGGTGGCGGACACCCTGTACGGCATCACAATGCAGGAGCGCGGAGTATCCAAGCGGGTCGCGGTGAAGTTCGACCAAGTCGGGCCGCACGGACGGATCGCGGCGGAAGCGGTCGGGGCGCAAGAGCGGGCGGACCGGGCCGCAGCGGAGGTCGAATCACCCCAAGGCGAAGAAGCCGGACTGCACGAGCCAGCCCGCCTCGGGCCAGAACCCTCCCTGCGCCAACGCCTGGCGGCGATGTACGAAGACGCCGGGCCAGTGGAGGTCGGCACGGGCGAGTAAACGGCCCCCGCGAACCGGCGGGCAGGCGCTTCGGCGTACGGCTGCGCCCCGGCGGCAGATGGGCCGAGCGAGCCCTTGGGGGCGGCTCGTTGCCCGCGATACCGCACCCCTTACAATAAAGGTATGACCATCACCGATACCCGCATTGAGCAGGCCTACGTCATCCAGCGGCCGGAGGGCCCGGAACCGGGCACGACCGAGCAGGTCGATGTCCCGACCGAGGAGATGCTGGTGAACATGGGGCCGCAGCACCCCTCCACGCACGGGGTGTTGCGCGTGGTGCTGCGGACGGACGGCGAGATGGTGCTCGAAGCGGTCCCGCACATCGGGTACTTGCACCGCTGCGCGGAAAAGATCGGCGAGAACGTCGCGTACTACCAGTTCATCCCTTACACGGACCGGATGGATTACCTGGCGGGGATGAACGAGAACTGGGCGTTTTGCCGGGCGACCGAGAAGCTGGCGGGGATCGAGCTGCCGCGGCGGGCGGAGTTCATCCGCATCATCATCTGCGAGCTGAACCGGATCGCATCACACCTGGTGTCGTTCGGAACGTACGGGTTGGACATCGGCGCGTTCACGCCGTTCCTGTACGCCTTCCGCGAGCGCGAGTACATCCTGGACCTGTTCGAGATGGTCTGCGGGGCCCGGCTGACGTACTCGTACCTGACCATCGGCGGCTCGACATACGACCTGCCGCAGGGCTACCTGGAGAGGGTCGGCGAATTCCTGGACTACTTCGAGCCGAAGATCAAGGAATATAACGACCTGCTCTCCTACAACCAGATCTTCATCAAGCGCACGGGGAACGTCGGCGTGATCTCGAAGGAACTGGCGGTCCGTTACGCCCTGACCGGCCCGGTGATCCGCGGCAGCGGCATCCCGTACGACCTGCGGCGCGACAACCCCTACAGCCTGTACCCGGAGCTGGAGTTCGACGTGATCGTCGGCCGCGGCGAGGTTGGCACCCTGGGCGATTGCTGGGACCGCTACATCGTCCGCATGCGGGAGATGATCGAAAGCTGCAAGATCATCCGCCAGGCGATCCAGATGATCCCCACCTCCGGGCCTCAGGCGCAGTACCGCGTGAAGCTGTCGCGCAACTTCAAGCCCGACCCCGGCGAGGTGTACGTCGAAACCGAAAACCCCCGCGGCGTCCTGGGGTTCTACCTGGAGTCGCAGGGCGGACCGATCCCCTACCGCTGCAAAGCACGGGCGGCGACGTTCTGCAACCTGTCGGTCACCGGCGAGGTGTGCCGGGGCGTCCTCCTGGCGGACGTGCCGGCGATCATCGGCTCGATCGATGTGGTGATGGGCCAAGTGGACCGTTAACCCTCCACCGCCAGCCCGCCCGACACCCCCCTTACAAGGAAATCCCTTGAAGATCGCCACCATCGAAACCAGCAAGGGCGTCATCCGCCTGAAGCTGTGCGACGACAAGGCCCCACGCACCTGCGCCAACTTCGAGAAGCTTGCCAGCCAGGGCTTCTACGACGGCTTGGTCTTCCACCGCGTGATCCCCAACTTCATGATCCAAACCGGCTGCCCCCAGGGGACGGGCACCGGCGGGCCGGGGTATCGGTTCGAGGACGAGTTCCACCCGGACCTGAAGCACGACGGCCCAGGTGTGTTGTCGATGGCCAACGCAGGACCGAACACAAACGGCTCGCAGTTCTTCATCACCCACGCCGCGACGCCCTGGCTGGACGGCAAACACTCCGTGTTCGGCCGAGTGATCGAGGGCCAATCCGTGGTCGACGCGATCCGGCGCGGCGACGTGATGCAGAAAGTAAGCGTCACCGAACAACCGGGGTGATCGCGCCGTCACCGGGCCGGCCATTCCGTCAACTCACGACGCCAACCCCCCGGCTTACCGCACAGGCGTGAGTTTCTGCAGCAGCTCAGAGACCGCGGCGGCCGGGTCCGACGCCGAGCACACCGCGCCGCTCACCGCGATCCCCCGCACGCCCGCGCTCACCAACTCATACACGTTGTCGGCGGTGACCCCGCCGATCGCCAGGTGGGGCAGCTTCCCCCATTCAAGGTACCTCCGCAGGTAGGCTGGGCCGGCGATGAACTCCTTGTGCTTAGTCGTGGTGCGAAACATCGGGCCGACGCCGCAGTAATCGGCGCCGTCATTCAGGGCCCGCTGGGCCTGTTCGAGGTTGGACGTGCTCACGCCGATCAACAGTTGCCGGCCAAAGAGCCGCCGGACCTCATCGCAAGGCAGGTCGCCCTGCCCCAGGTGCACGCCGTCAGCCCCGCTGAGGTACGCGACATCCGGCCGGTCGTTGATGATCACGCCGATCCCCCGGCCGCGACACAACTCTACCAGCCGCTTGGCGCGGCCGAGCAGCTCCGTATCGGATAGAAGCTTTTCGCGCAGCTGCACACAATCGGCGCCGGCGGCGACCGCGGCCTCGGCGACGCCCAACCAATCCCCGTGCGTACAGAGCGGCTCGCTGATCAGCACGCACAACCGCCACTGACGCCGCGTGCCACCACCCAGCGCGCGAAGCAGCCGCTGCTCCAGGCCGTACCCGCGGTAGCGCAGCGACTCGACCGCAAGAGAAAACCCGCCCCCCGCTTCGCCCAGCGTCTTGCCGTATTCCTCCAGAACCCGCAGCGCCTCGCTGAGCCGCTTACCAGCGGCGATGACGACGTCCGGGACGGACTCGCGCCGCAGTTCGCCTTCGAGTTTGGTGCCAACGCCCACATCGCCCGGCGTATCACGGTTGGCCTCCAAGGCGGGGACCGCCACCAGCGCTGAAACCAAGTCGTGCCGCAGAGCCTTCAGCTCCCGGCACAGGGACGCGTCGTTCAAGAGAAACCTCGCCGCTTCTTCCATCACGCGCAGGGCTTCACGGGCGCGGTTCGCGTTGGCGTCGAGGATGCGCAAAACGTTGGGCACAGCGGTGAACCCCTTCGGCGATCGAGCGGTCGACCGCATCGTAGGACGCGAGGCAAGAGAAACCGCTACCACGACGTGGCGGGCGGCCAATCCTCACCGGACACCCCGGAATCCGTAAACTCCCAGACCTTTCTTCCGAGGCTGGGCAGCTCGGCGACGAACACAGCCCCCGGCAGCGACCCCACTGCTCCCTCAAGCGGCGCCACGACGTAGAACGCCTCGTGCCGCTCCACCGCGGCTTTGAGCAGGCCTGCGTCGATCACCGGTAGCGGCTTGGTCCAGTAGAGCAGCAAGGAGGGGTCCGGCATCTCCCCGGGATCGCCTGAAGGCACCATCCAATACACCGGCGCATCGCCCGCGGTCGCCGCCAGAGTCAGCGTGTCGACGCGGACCGGGCTCCTCATTTGCGGACCACGAGCGACGGGGATCAGCAGCACCGTCACAAGCACGATGCCCCAGGCCGCCCAGCACATCACGACCCGGCCGGGGTAATCCTTCCAATACCACCGCAGGCTGAAACCCACCAGCCCGAGCAGGATGGCCGCAAACCCGATCGCCACAGGCCACGACACAACCGCGGTCAAAGGCTGGGTGAGCACGCCCTGCGCCACGAACCATGACTGCAGTCGTATCGCCGGTGGAACCAGCGCCGACAGCACCGACAGCGCCATCTCGTGGGGCCAGAACAGAATCCGCCAGGATTTGGCAGACCGACCTTCCTGTGCCCACAGCGCATACCTATGGAACAGGTGACCGATCAAAATCGACACCGCGGGAACCAGCGTGACGGTGTCCTCGGGTTGAGCCGCGGTGGAGCGCAAGGCCAAAGCCGCGGCGCCGACCGCCAACACCGCCCAACCGATGAGCATGCGCGTCCGTGCCCCCTCGCCTCCACCGAGAACCGTGTGAATCACCGCGCCCACAAGCCAGAGCCCCCAGGGCCACATCGCCAGCAGCAAGGCCAAGCCGCCTTGTTGAATTTCCACCGGGCTGCGGCCCCAACCCCATCGGCTAGACGGGACGACCTGCCGGAACCACGACGCCCCGGCCTGCGCGTCGTGGTTGTGTACGTACACCGCCCACGGCAAGACGAGCAACAACCCGATGAGCACAGCGGCCAGCAACCCCAGCAGGTGGCTGGTACGGTGCGGGCACAAGAGGATGATGAGCAAGACCACGGCGGCGATGGAAGCGAGCTGGAGCGGGCCGGCCGTCAGCGCCGCAGCCCCCATCGCCGCGCCACAAGTCGCCCAACCGATCGCCTGCCGCCAGACGCTAGGCACAGGACGCAGGGGCCGAGCCGCCCACAGCGCCGCGGCCAAGCTCAGGTACGTCCACGCTATGGAAGGAACCACCGGCGTAGCCCAACGGGCTTGATAGACCAGCAGCGGCGTAGATGTACACAGCAGCGCTGCGAAGAACCCACTCCACATCCCCCCGATCGACAGGCCAGCCCAATACACGGCGGCAACGGTCAGCAGCCCCATGCAAGCCGTCAGCAGCCGGGCGCGCAAGATCAACGGGTCGAGCGAGCCGCCCTCGAGCGAGCCGCCCTCGCCGCTGGCGGGCAACAGCACCGTCAGGTGCAGCCAGGCCGTTCCCGGAGGATTGCGCAGCTGGGGCTGGCCGTTCAACGTCGGGACGAAGCGCTCGGCGATCATCGCTCCCTCGGGGTCGCGTTGGCTCCAAGACCGCCAGGTTTCGAAGGAGGCGGCCAGGGTACGGGCCTCGTCGCGCCGGATGACCTCAGGCCGATGCAGGTCCACGATCATGCCCGGCGCTGCCGCAGCCAGGCTGATCAAAAGAAGCAGCCAAGTGAATACACGGCTCTCTCGGTGAGAGCGTTCGATATCGATCGGCGACGGTCGCGCCGCCCTGCCCGCCGCCGGTGTTGGGGCGCCGCTGGGCACGAACTCGTCCGGGGGGTTCGGTGTCGACTGCGTG
>JAJUHR010000026.1 GCA_029267795.1 Planctomycetota bacterium | reverse complement strand
GGCTCCTGGGCTGGTGGGGCCTCGCCGCCGCGAACCTGCTGCGGGGGCGCGACGTTAGCCTGCCAATTGGAAAATCCTAGTCCTACCATGACAACCCTGATATACGTTAGGGCACGATCCGGGGTTTCGTGGGAACTTTCACCAATACATTGAATCCGCTAGCGAACGGGCGCGCTGCGGTATTCGGATAATATAGTCTATAGTTCGATCGGATGCTTCCCCGCCCCTCGCCCTTGGACCACACCACCCTGATTCGATCGGCTTCATGCGAAGCCAGCACGCCAAACATTTTATTCAAACGAATCCTAGTCGGTTTGTCCAGTGTTACTTGGGGTGACATCCGTCTTTTATCACCACAGCACCGGGAGGCCGATGCCCTTGGACTATGGGTTCTCAGCCGCTCGATGCTCATACAGGTGGCTCGCTTTGTCGAACCGAGTTTTCATGCCTCTTATCCAAATGATCGGCGAGGATTCTTGGCAGCCTCAGCCGGGTAGATGACGATTTGATTTGAGGCGTGTGGACTGAGGCGGAAGCGCATTGGGGCATGCCGCAGGTGGCGCAGGGCCAAGAAAAAATATAAGTTATTATCAATTAAGCAACTGCGATACGTAGTCTTCTTGGGATCATCGATTCGGATGGGGTATGGGGGCTTCGCCAAGCCTGTGAAATCCGATCGATCGAAGATAGTGGATGTAACCGATGATGTAACCGATATGGTCCACGACCCCGCCACGAGTAAAGGCCAAAAGCGGTTATTGGTCCTGACCCATCGCGTTCCGTATCCGCCGGATCGTGGGGATCGGATCCGTAGCTATCACCTGCTTAAGACGGTCTCGCGGCATTTCAGGGTGTCGTTGGCGTGCACCTCGCAGGAGCCTGTGGGTGAAGAGCAACGTCGGGCGCTGCGTGCCTGGACTGAGGCTCTTGCGGTTCTGATGATTAAGCCGACGGCTTCGGCGGTGCGGGCGGCGGGGGCGGTGGCGCGGGGTCGGGCGTTCACGGCGGCGTACTACTTCCGACCGAGATTAGCGCGAACGATCGTGGCTTGGCATGCTGAGGAACCGTTCGACGCCGTGCTCACGTTTTGCACCGGGATGATTGGCTACGCGAGGTTGCTCACCGGCGAGCGCGGGGGCACCGGGGTTGGCGGGGATAGGGTTTTGCGTCCGCGGCACGTGCTAGACTTGGTGGATGTCGACAGCGTCAAATGGCGCAGCTACGCGGGGATGAGCCGGCCGCCGCTGCGGTGGCTTTACGAAATGGAGGCCCGGCGGCTGAGTCGGATCGAGGGGTGCGTGGAAGACCACGTCGACGCGGTGACCGTGGTTAGTCCGGAGGAGTTGCGGACGTACCGTGAGCATGTAGCGGGGAGCGTGGTTCCCACCGTCGTGGGCAACGGTGTTGACCTCGATTATTTTCGGCCCGCTGCGGATACGACATCGAAATTGCTGGTGTTCGTCGGGGTGTTGAACTACAAGCCGAACGTGGACGGCCTGTGTTGGTTTGTGCAGCGCGTGTGGCCGGGGCTTCGGCAGAGGCACGAAGGGGTGAGGCTGCGGATTGTGGGCAGGGACCCGAGCCCGATCGTTCTGCGGTTGGGTCGTGTTGCGGGCGTGGAGGTGGTTGGGCCGGTGGATGATGTGCGGTCGCATTTGGCGGCGGCTGCGGTGGTGGTGGCGCCGCTGCGGCTAGCGCGGGGGGTGCAGAACAAGGTGTTGGAAGCGATGGCGTGCGCGAAGCCGGTGGTGTGTTCGCCGGCGGCGGCGCGGGGGATCGAGGCGGAGGCGGGGGAGCATTTTTGGGTTGCGGACGGACCGGGCCAGTGGGCGGCGGTGCTGTCGCGATTGTTGGAGGAGCCGGCGCTGCGGCGACGGATCGGGACCGAGGCGCGCCGGTGTGTGGAGCAGCGTTACCGCTGGGAGCGCCGGCTCGAGCCGATGGTTCGGCTGTTACGCGGAGAGCCGGTGGATGGGGTGGACGGTTCGCGAGGTTGGGAGCGAACGGCGGCGTAGTGAGTTTGTGTTGGTGTGCAGGGGGTTCGATCGGTGGTGCGGGAATCCGCTGTGATTCACGCCGCGAGGCTGTAGGGGGGGTGTTCCGCGGCGGCGGCGCGGAGTTCGTCCAACACGTCGGCGATCGGGGACCAGCGCGCGGGCTGGCGGAGGATGCGTTGCAGGCGAGAGGCGGCGGTGCGCAGGCCGGTGTAGGTCCGCCAGCGTGCGGTCAGTCGCAAGGGCAGGCGGGGCATGTCGGGGTCGAATTCCCAAGGGTGAAAGTACAACACCGCGGGGTGGTTTCGGGCCGCGGCTTGGCAGAGGCCGCGTTGCATGAACCACAGGGGCAGCAGGCGGAAGTATCCTCCGCCGGCGACGGGGAGCTTGCTGCCGGGCAGCGGCTCCCAGACCAGGGGTGGGACCTCGAGGATTCGAGGGCCTGCGGGGCGACTGGAGGCGTAATACGGGCGGCATGGGGCGGCGGGCACGCCGTAGAGCGGGTGTCGCACCGGGAAGATCGAGCTGTCGTATTGGAAGCCGGCGTGGATCAGGGTGTCGAGAGCCCAGGCGGTCTGGGGGACGAGGCTGAAGGTGGGGGCGCGGTAGCCGAGGACACATCGGCCGGTTTGGTCTTCCAAAAGGTGTTGGCTGGTGAGCAGGTCGGCGCAGAAGGTGGCGGGGGTCAGGCGGTGGAGGCGCTGGTGGTTGGTGCCGTGGCTGGCGATCTCGTGTCCGGCGAGGGCGATGTGGCGGGCCAAGTGAGGATGGCGCCGCGCCACGTCGCCGAGGACGAAGAACGTAGCCCGGCGGCCGAAATGGGCGAGCAGGGACAGCAGGGCGTCGACGTTGCGTTCCACGCGGCTGGGCCAATCGTCCCACTGTTGGGGGGTGATCGTGCCGTGCGCCGCTTCGATGTGGAAGTAGTCCTCCACGTCGATCGTGAGGCAGCGGAGAGGTCCGGCGGGGGTGTGAGGCAAGCGGTGGATGTGGGCGGTTTCGTGAAGCGCGCGGGTCATGAATCGCCTCGTGGTGCGGCCTGGGAGTTGTGCATGGGAGTGATATCGGGTGGTTTGGCCGGCTTGGGCGACCCGGGGAGGTTATTCGGTCGTCCTGAGTTGGAAGTGGATGCCCGCATCGCCGCGGATCTTATGGTGAGTGGGTGGTTAGCGGATACGGGTGGAGGTATGAGCGCCGCTATGATGTAGCTTTTTTGCGGCGGCGGGGTCGCGGGACGGTGGGTATGGGTGACGAATCGGGTTTTATTTTGACCAAGATCATCGCGACGCTGGGCCCGGCGTCGGACGAGCTGGGTGTCATTGTGCGCTTGATCGAGGAGGGGGCGCGTGTTTTTCGGATCAATTTTTCGCACGGTTCGTTCGCGGAATTCGATCGGCGGCTGGCGGCGGTGAAGCGGGCATCGCAGGTGACGGGTGTGCCGGTGGGGGTGCTGGGGGACCTATCGGGGCCGAAGATCCGCGTAGGGAAGGTGCGCGAGGGCGGGGTGCAGTTGGAAGTGGGGGCGGAGGTGCACTTCCAGTCCGAGTCGGTGGTTGGGGGGACTGAGGGGGGCGTGGCGGGGTGGCCGGTGGTGTTTTCGACGAACGTGCCGACGTTTATCGATGACGTACAGCCCGGGCAACGGGTGCTGATCGACGACGGCGCGGTGCGGATGCTGGCGGTGGAGAAGGTGGGGCAGGACGAGGGCCGGCGGTTGGTCTGCCGGGTGACGGTGGGCGGGCGGGTCACCAGCGCCAAAGGGGTGAACCTGCCGGACACGGCGGTGTCGGTACCGTCGCTGACCGACTACGACTGGTTGTGTGTGGATTGGGCGATCGAGCGGGGGATCGACTTCCTGGCGCTGAGTTTTGTTCGCCAGGCGCAGGACGTGCGTCTATTGAAGGATCGCCTGGCGAAGGCGGCGGACCCGTCTGGGTCGTCGATCCCGGTGATCGCGAAGATCGAGAAGCCGCAGGCGGTGGACGACCTGGAGGCGATCGTACAGGAGTCGGACGGGGTGATGGTGGCCCGGGGCGACCTGGGGGTGGAGATGGACATCACAGCGGTGCCGATCATCCAGAAGCGGATCATCGCGACGGCGCACGACTACGGCAAGCCGGTGATCGTCGCGACGCAGATGCTGCAGAGCATGATCGAGTCGCCCTGGCCAACGCGTGCGGAAGTGAGCGACGTAGCGAACGCGATCTTCGACGGCGCGGACGCGGTGATGCTCAGCGGGGAGACGGCGGTGGGAAAGCACCCGGTGGAGGCGGTGCACATCATGGGGCAGATCGCGCGGACGACGCTGGCGGAGATGGCCCATTGGCCGGCGCAGCCCAGCGGCCCGCCCCGGAAGCTGCAGGAGAGCCACTACCGCACGGCGGCGCTGGCGCACGGGGTGAGTGTGGTGGTGCGCGACCTGGGCGCGAGGCTGATGGGTATCTGGTCGCAGCGTGGCGGCGGGGCGCGGTACTTATCCCAGAATCGGCCGACGATCCCGATCGTGGCGGCGAGCTCGGACCCCGCGGTGCTGCGGCGGATGACGTTGCTGTACGCGGTGGTGCCGGTGTTGATGGACCCGCCAGCGAGCCTGGAAGACTTCGCGGAGCGGATCGACCGGTTGATCGTCGACCGTGGGTGGGGACGATTGGGGGATCAGGTGGTGCTTGTCGCCGGCGAGCCGATCGGGATCCCCGGGGTGACGAACACGCTGTTGATCCGGCGGCTAGGCGGGGTGGTGCGGCCGACGTGAGCGTGGCGGCGGGGTGGGTCGTGAAGCGAGGCGGCTCTGAGACGTGGGGGCGCGTGCTGGCTTGG
This sequence comes from Planctomycetota bacterium, assembly GCA_029267795.1. Lineage (GTDB taxonomy): Bacteria > Planctomycetota > Phycisphaerae > Phycisphaerales > Phycisphaeraceae > JAJUHR01. Next base: position 7,341 of record JAJUHR010000026.1, on the reverse strand, counting down.
GGTCAGGGTGTCGAGGGTGGGGTGAAACCCAGGCCGGGCAATCCGGGCAGGTTCAGGCCGCCGGTGACGCGCATCACCTCTTGTTGGATCAGTTCGCGGGCTTTTTGCAGGGCGGCGTTGGTGGCGGCGGCGATCAGGTCTTCGACGACTTGCTGATCGGCGTCGCTGCCTTGGCCGGCCAGCGCGACCAGCAGCGGGCGGTCCAGGTGGACGCTGACGATCTCCATCCGGCCGTTGGCCACCACGCGCACGGCCCCCGCGCCCGCGTCGGCTTCGACGGTCTTGCGGCCCAGCTCGGCCTGGAGCTGATCGAACCTCTCCTTCAGCTGCCTGGCGTTGCTGAGCAGCGAGGCCATGTTCTTGAGGTTCTCAAACATCGGTGGGGTCCTCAGGGACGTCGGGGCCGTCGGAGAACGGGACCTCGATCGCAGTGGGAGGGCGTGTGTCTAGGCTGTCGGCGGTGGTGGTGGGCGCGGGGGCGTCGGAGCCGCCACCCGGGTGCGTTGCGTGGGGAGTCGAGTCTGCGGCGGTCCCGGAGCGGGCGGGTGGCTCGGGGCGGGCGTCGACGAGCGTGGCTTCGAATACAGCCAGGACCTGCTTGACCAGGGGGAGCTGCAGGGCCTTTTCAAAGTCGGTGCGGTCGGAGCGGCGGGGTGGAACGCCAGTCGTCGCGGCGCGGTTTGCTGAGGCGGATTGGGTGTCGAGGGGTGGTGACGCGGGAACGGTTTCGGGTTCGATGAGCGTGTTGCGGTCCGAGCCGCTGACGAAGCGTACGCGGACCGGTCGGCCGAGGATGGGTCGTAGGAGCGTCGCCAGCTGGTCGAGCCTGCGGTCGTCGACGAAGCCGCGGAGGTCCCGGTTGCCAGGCAGGGTGTCGATGTAGAGAGACTGGGCGTCTGCCCGGATGGGTGTGAGCTGGCGGACCCACGACATGAAGGGTTTGTCGCCGACGGAGGCCAGCAGCTGGTCCCACGCGGTGCCGAGCTGCTGCGGATGGGGTGTCGCGGGCGGGGTGGGGTGTGAGGCGGGGGTTGGGGTTGGAGGAGCGAAAGGCGCGGGCCGGATGGCGGACGGGTCGCGCGCAAGCACGGTGGGTTGGGGGTAAGCCGGCTCAGGGGTGGCTTGGGGTGAGGCGGTCAGAGCTTTTTTTTTTCGGGCGAGCTCGCCCCAGCGGTCAGCAGGTCCGCCACGTCGGTCATTTTTTCAGCCAGCGCCAGCCGGGCGATCGCGGCGTCGAGCAAGGCGCGGGGGTTGGCGCTGCTTCGGGCCGAGCGTGCGAGGTTCTCGCACAGGGCGATCGCGTACACGAGGGCGGGCACGTCGAGCTTGTGGCTCTGTTCGACGGCGGCGCGAAGGGCGTCGTCGGAGAGCTGGATCAGGTCGCTTTGCGGCCCGCAGGCGCGGATGAGCATGAGCTGACGGAAGCGTTCGATGAGCGATTCGACCAGCTGCTCGGGGGCGACGCTGCGGTCGAGCAGGTCGGCGGTGCGTTGCAGGGCGGCGGCGACGTGGCCGTCGGCGATCGCGTCGACCAGGGAGGCGAGCAGGTCCTGGTCTGGCAGGCCGAGCACCTGATCGATCAGCCTCGTGCTTAAAGGTTCGTTGCCGGCAGCAGCGATGACGCGATCGAGCAGGCTCAGGGCGTCGCGCATCGAGCCGTTGCCGAGGCGGGCAATCTGGTGCACGACGGCGGCGTCGGCCTCGATGCCCTCGTCTTGCAGCACGGAGGCCAGGTGTTCGGCGATGCGGGCGGCGGGGATGCTGCGGAAGTCGAAGCGTTGGCAGCGGGACTGGATCGTGACGGGGACCTTGTGGGCCTCGGTGGTGCAGAGGATGAATTTCACGTGCGGGGGCGGCTCTTCCATGGTCTTAAGCAGGGCGTTGAAGGCCTCGCGCGTGAGCATGTGGACTTCGTCGATGATGTAGATTTTGTAGCGGGCTTGGTTGGTGGGGGCCAGGCCGGCGTTGGCGATGAGTTGCCGGGCCTCGTCGACGGAGCGGTTGGAGGCGCCGTCGATCTCGATGACGTTCAGGTCGTCGCCGCGCATGATCGCCTCGGCCATGCGTTGCTGGATGTCCTTGTCGGGGTATTGGTCGGGGTTGTGGGGCGGTGGGCAGTCGGTGATGGTCAGCGGGGCGTTGAGGGCGCGGGCGAGGAGTCGGGCCATGGAGGTCTTGCCGACGCCGCGGGTCCCGGTGAAGAGGTAGGCGTGGGCGACGCGGTTGGTGGCGATGGCGTTGCGGAGTGTGCGAGCGATAGGTTCCTGACCGACGACCTGGTCGAAGGCGTTGGAGCGGTACCTGCGGGCGAGGACGGTATAGGACATGGCGTCGGCCGGCGTTTTAATGTGGCTCAGGCACAAGGGTACGCCGCGCGGATAGGCGGCCAGGACACCGACGGCACCGGGAGAGCGACACTTAGGGCTGCTCCGGTCAAGGCCTGACCCGGTTCGCGGGCCCACCCGTGCACCGGGCCCAGCCGCCTATCCCCGCGGCGCTTCGGCGGAACTATAGGCCGCGGGGGGCGGGGTCGCAAATAGCGTGGTCGGGCATGGTGCGGGGGCTTATGCTTTTTATGAGTAGATATGAGTTGAAGAGGGGCTGGCCGGGGGGAGGTTGCGGGGTGTCTCGGGGGGCTTTGCGGGGGTTCCAGGGTCCTGGGGTTGGACCTTTGAACGGGAGGACCAACCACCGAGGGCGCAGCCATGGTTCTGCACATCCTTCGAGGCGTGTTCCTGCTGTTGGTGGCTTCGGTGACGATGCTGTACGTGCTGCCGTTCCAAGCGGACCGGGGTGTGCAGTTCGGGGAAGTGCTGCTGATGGTGGGGCTGACGCTGGGGATCGCGGGGGCGATCGTGGCGGCGGACATCCTCATCCGGCGGAAGCGGCTGTCGGCGCTGTCGGGCGTGTTCCTGGGGCTGATCGCGGGGTTGCTGGCGGCATATGCGTTGAGCTTTGTGGTGGACCTGATCGGGCTACTGGTGGCCCCGGACGACCCGGCGGCACGCGAAGCGATGGCGAAGCTGCTGCAGGGCGTGAAGGTGTTGATCGGGCTGATCACCTGCTACCTGGGGATTTCGCTGGTGATCCAGACGAAGGACGATTTCCGGTTCGTGATCCCCTACGTGGAGTTCACCAAGCAGATCCGCGGTCCGCGACCGACGCTGTTGGACAGCAGCACGATCATCGACGGGCGGGTGCTGGACTTGGCCGGCACGCACGTGCTGCAGGGACCGATGCTGGTGCCCAAGTTCGTGCTGGACGAACTGCAGTTGATCGCGGACTCATCGGACCGTGTGCGTCGCACGCGCGGGCGGCGGGGCTTGGACCTGCTGCACAAGATGCAATCGGACCCGAAGCTGGAGGTGAGCATCGTGGATATGCCGGCGGAAGGGGCGACGGTGGATCAGAGGCTGGTGGCGCTGGCGCAGGAGATCCGGGCGCGGCTGATGACCAACGATTACAACCTGACGAAGATCGCGCGGCTGCGGGGCGTGGAGGTGATCAACGTCAACGAGCTGGCGCTGGCGGTGAGGCCGGTGGTGCTGCCCGGGGAGACGATCGGGGTGAAGGTGATCCGGCCGGGGGAGGCGGCAGGCCAGGGGGTGGGGTACCTCGAAGACGGGACGATGGTCGTGGTAGAAAACGCGCGGCACATGATCGGGCGTGAGGTGCAACTGGTGGTCACCAGTTCGTTGCAAACCTCGGCGGGTCGGATGATCTTCGGGCGGTATGAGGAGCCAGCCGGGGGCGAGCCGGGCGGCGCCGCCGGATGAGTCGATTTCAGAGCCCAAGCGTTCTTGAATCCCTCGGTCGGTGGATCGGATGGGGATCAGGAGAGTCCCAGGGCGCGGGCCATGGTGGCGCCCAGGTCGGCGGGGCTTTCGCTGAGGTGGCAGCCGGCGCGGCGGAGGGCGGCGATCTTGGTTTCGGCACTGCCCTCGCCGCCGGAGATGATCGCCCCGGCGTGGCCCATGCGGCGTCCGGGCGGGGCGGTGCGGCCGGCGATGAACGCGACGACGGGCTTGCGGACGTTGGCCTGGATGTATCCGGCGGCGCGTTCTTCATCGGTGCCGCCGATCTCCCCGATCATGAGAATGCCGTGGGTGTCGGGGTCGGCGTTGAAGAGCTCGAGGCAGTCGATGAAGTCCATGCCGCGGACCGGGTCGCCGCCTATCCCGACGCAGGTGGTCTGGCCGATGCCGCGGGTCGAGCACTGCCAGACGGCTTCGTAGGTGAGCGTGCCGGAGCGGCTGATGATGCCGACGGCTTTTTTCGTGGGGGCCTGGTCGGCGGGCTGGTGGATGTAGCCGGGCATGATCCCGATCTTGCAAGCGCCGGGGGTAATCACGCCGGGGCAGTTGGGCCCGATCAGGCGGACCTTTTTCGACTTACCCGCGTGGGTGCAGCGGCCGTGCAGGGCGCGTTTGACGCGCATCATGTCGAGCACGGGGATGCCCTCGGTGATGCAGACGATCAGCTCGATGTCGGCGTCGGCGGCTTCGAGGACGGCGTCGGCAGCGAAGGCGGGGGGGACGAAGATCATCGTGGCGTTGGCGCCGGTGGTGCGCACGGCTTCGTCGCAGGTGTTGAACACGGGTAGGCCGTTGGCGTCCTTGGTGCCGCCTTTGCCCGGGGTAATGCCGCCGACCATCTTGGTGCCGTAGTCGAGGCAGCCCTTGGTGTGGAACGCGCCGGCCGAGCCGGTGATGCCTTGGCAGAGGACGCGGGTGTTCTTGTCAACGAGGATGCTCATGGGGGTGGTCCGAAGTCGAGATCACGCTCAAGGGGACGCAGGAAGGGCCATACAGTAGCAAGTGTGTCGGCGTGTGAGAAGAGCCGGCGTGACCATGGGTGGTGGCGGAGGACGCGGGTGCGGACGCCCTGGGTTGCGGGCGTCAGCGGGTGCGTTCGTGGGGTGGGACGGCCCCGATTTCAACGCGGATCGTGGAGCGGATGCCGCCGCGGCCTTTCCAGTGGGTGGTGACGACCAGCCAGCGGGGGTTCATGGCGCGGGCGAGGTCATCGGCGATGCGGTTGGTGACGGCTTCGTAAAAGATGCCCTCGTTGCGAAAGCTCTGGTAGTAGAGCTTGAGGCTTTTGAGCTCGACGCACTTGTCGACCGGGGCGTAACGCAACGATACCGTGCCGAAGTCGGGGTGGCCGGTCTTCGGGCAAAGGCTGGTGAACTCCTCAGCGACGTGCTCGATGACGTATTCGCGCTGGGGGGGCTGGGGATTGTCGAAACATTCCAACAGGTCGACTTGGGGCATTGGGGTTCCGTCGTGGTTGGAGTTGCGATCGTGCGGTCCACCGGCGCGTATCGTATCCCTGGGTGGGTCAGGAAGGCGGGTCTGACCCGGGACCGAGGAATTGATAAGCTAACTGTTTTGCCCCTGGCGAGGAATGGCGATGTCCAGCGAACTGACCGAAGACCAGGTGCGTCACGTGGCAAGGCTGAGCCGACTGAAGCTCAGCGACGACCAGGTGCGTCATTACGCCCAGCAGCTGTCGGCGGTGTTGGGGTACGTGTCAAAGCTGAACGAGCTGAACGTGGAGGGGGTCGAGCCGATGGCTCACGCGATGGACATCACCAACGTGTTCCGCGGGGATGAGCCGGGGCCGACGCTGTCGGTGGAGGCGGTGCTGGCCAACGCTCCGGACAAATCGCCGCCGTTTTTCAAGGTTCCGAAGGTGCTGGGAGAAGCGTCGGGGGCGTAAAGGGGTGTTTGCGGTTGCCACGGTTCGCGCCGACGAGGTCGATGACGCGCGGGGAAGAAAAGCCCGGGTTTTGAAATGAAGACCGAACTTTTCCAGTCCACGCTGATCGGGTTGCGAGACGCGATCGCCGCACGCGCGGTGTCTGCCACGGAGGTGACGCGGGCCTACCTGGACCGGATCGAGCGGCACGATGGGCTGTTGCACGCGTACCACGAGGTGTACCGCCAGCGGGCGTTGGAGCGGGCGGCCGCGGTGGACGATGGAAGGGTTTGCGGCGTGCTGGCGGGCGTGCCTGTGGCGATTAAGGACAACCTGTGCACGGAGTGGGGGTATACCACATGCTCGTCCCGGATTTTGGAGAACTACCGATCACCCTACACCGCGACCGCGGTGGAGCGGCTGGAGCGTGCGGGGGCGGTCATCCTGGGCAAGACGAACCTGGACGAGTTCGCGATGGGCTCGTCGACGGAGAACTGCGCGTTTGGGCCGACCCGGAACCCTTGGGATCCGCAGCGCGTGCCGGGTGGTTCGTCCGGGGGTTCGGCGGCGGCGGTGGCGGCGGACGTGTGCGCGGGGGCGCTGGGGTCCGACACGGGGGGGTCAATCCGCCAGCCGGCGGCGCTGTGCGGGGTGGTGGGGCTCAAGCCGACGTACGGGCGGGTCAGCCGATTCGGCCTGGTGGCGTTCGCCAGCAGCCTGGATCAGATCGGGCCGTTTGCGCACACAGTGGCTGACGCGGCGCTGCTGCTGCAGGTGATCAGCGGGCCGGACCCGCGGGACTCCACTTGCGCCGATGTGCCCGTGCCGGACTACCTGCGGGGGGTCGACGAGCCGGTGCGGGGGGTGCGGATCGGGATCGCCAAACAGTACCTGTCCGACGCCAACGACCCGGCGGTGGCCGCGGCGGCGGAGCGTGCGGTGGAGGTTTTTCGGGGAGCGGGGGCTAAGGTGGTTGAGGTGGACCTGCCACACACGGAATACGGGATCCCCACGTACTACATCGTGGCCACGGCGGAGGCGTCGAGCAATTTGGCCAGGTACGACGGGGTGCGGTACGGCTACCGGGCACCGCAGGCAGAGGACTTGGAAGACTTGTATAGCAGCTCGCGGGCCGAGGGCTTCGGCGACGAGGTCAAGCGGCGGATCATGCTCGGCACGTATGCGCTGTCCAGTGGGTACTACGATGCGTATTACGTGCGAGCGCTGAAGGTAAGACGGCTGATCAAACGCGACTTCGACGCTGCGTTTGAGAAATGCGATGCCATCCTGTGTCCGACGACGACCGGGCCGGCGTTTCGCCTGGGGGAGAAGACAGATGATCCTCTGGCGATGTACCTCAACGACGTGTACACGGTGAACGCGAACTTGGCGGGAATCCCGGCGATCAGCGTGCCGGCGGGTTTTGCGGAAACGTCCGGTCCGGGAGGGCGGAAGATACGGTTACCACTGGGGATGCAATTGCTTGGTCCGGTGTTTAAGGAAGAGGCGCTGCTGCGTATCGCGAGGATGTGCGAGGCGGCTGTCGAGTGGTCTTCGGCGCGGCCGGAGTTGGTGGCGTAAGCTAGGGCAGTGTTTGATGCTGAGGCCTGAAGTAGTGATTTTCCCCTATCTATAAGTAGC
>JAJUHR010000116.1 GCA_029267795.1 Planctomycetota bacterium | reverse complement strand
ACTGTGTACACGCTCGGTGTGCTGTCAGCGTCGGCGGTGGTGCTGACCGCGGGGTATATCCTCTGGATGTTCCAGCGGGTGTACATGGGGCCACAACGTCCGGAGTACGGCCACTACTCGCCGGTGACCAGCCGGGAATACCTGGTGATGGCCACCCTGGGGGTCGCGGCGTTCGTGTTTGGGATCCTGCCGGTGCTGGTGTTCAAAGTGACCGGTCCGACATTTAACGCGATGATGGAAATCCTCGGCCTTGGCGGCTGAGTTGCCGTGGGGTCAGGTGTGGGCGGGCGGTAGGCGCTGACGACCCAGCCCATGCCAGGCTGTCCCCGGGCGAGTCCGCATCGATAAGCGGGACGTAGAACTTGAGCGGAGTATTACCCACCACAACCGAACTGAGGCTCGTCCTGCCAGAGGTCTGGCTGGTCATCGCGATGTGCGCGGTGATCCTCGTGCCCCTGGTGGCTCCCCGCAATAGCCGGGTGCTGGCTCTGGCTGCGTTAGGTGGGCTGGCGCTCGCTGTGCTGAGTCTGCTGCGGACGCTGGACTTGGCGGGGGATTACGGGTTCGTCTTCGGCGGATCGCTCACCGTGGACTACTTCAGTCAGCTGTTCAAGCTGGTGCTGCTGATGTTCACGATGCTCGTGCTGATCCAGTGGTGGATCGTCAGCTCACGCCGGCCGGACCCGCTGGATACCCCCGACTTCCTGTGCCTGTTGCTCGGGGCGACGCTCGGGATGTCGTTGATGGCTTCGGCGAGCAACCTGCTGATGATCTTTATCGCCACCGAGTCGGCCTCGCTGCCCAGCTTCGCACTGGCCGGGTTCCGCAAGCGGCACCGCGCCGGCTCGGAAGCGGCCCTGAAGTACGTGATTTTCGGGGCCGCCAGCAGCGCGGTGATGCTCTACGGCATGTCGCTGATCTATGGCACGACCGGGACGCTGGAGCTGGAGGGCGTTGGGCGGGCGGCGGCCTCGGGGGTCACGCCGTTGCTGGCCGTCGGGCTGCTGTCGATGTTCGCCGGGATCGCGTTCAAGCTCTCAGCGGTGCCGATGCACTTCTGGTGCCCGGACGTGTTCGAGGCGGCGCCGATCGAGGTGACGACGTTCCTCTCGGTGGCGTCGAAGGGCGCGGCGGTGTGCCTGCTGCTGCGGGTGGTGGGGTCGTTGGGAGCGGGGACTTGGCCGGGCGAGTCGCACCTAACGGGGCTGCTTGCCGCGGTGGCGATCATGGGGGCGGTCACGGCCACATGGGGCAACCTGGTCGCCATCCACCAAACCAATATCAAGCGGCTGTTGGCGTACAGTTCGATCGCCCATGCCGGGTACATGATCATGGCCGCGAGCCTGATCTGCCGGACCGATGGGGGCAGCTCCTCAGCGGCGGTGGCCGGGCCGGTGCTGTTCTACCTGCTGGTCTACGTGTTCATGAACCTCGGGGCGTTCACCGCGGCGGCCCTGGTGGCGAAGGACGTAGGCAGCGAGGACATCCGGGACATGGCGGGGTTGTTGCGCCGCTCGCCGGTGGTGGCGACGATGCTGACGCTGTTCCTGCTGAGCCTGTTCGGCATGCCCGGGCTGGGCGGGTTCATGGGCAAGGTGTACCTGATGAAGGCGATGGCCGACGCGGGCGCGTGGGGTTTCCTGCTGATCGCGGCCCTGCTGCTGAACACGCTGCTGAGCCTGTACTACTACATGCGACCGGTGTATTTCATGGCGTTCCACGCCGAGCCGCCGGACAGCTTGCCGCTGCGGCCGGACCTTGCCGGGGTGGCAATCCTCGTGCTTTGCTCTGCGGTGTTGCTGTGGACGGGTCTGTTTCCGGCCCGAGCCGCCGACTTAACGGAAGATTTCGCCCTGCTTCAACTGGTGCACCAGCCGGCGCCGCCCGCGCCCGGGACGGGAGGCGATCCAAGAGGGGATGAAGCGACCGGTACGGCTTCTGTATCTCAAGCCGGCTCTCCCACGGAAGGGCTCGGTGCCAACTTCCCAGTGGCCTCTGTGGAACGAGGCGATCTTCCAACACTCGATACGGCCGAGCCATGAACACGAAAGCCCTGTCCGACGGGTTGAACGGCCTGCTGGCGCGTGAGATGCGCAGCCTCGCGCGTCACATGCCGGAGGCTGGGCTGCATGTGACGCCGCAGACCTATCGGCAATGGTCGGCCGTGCGATCGGCGGCCCGGCTCAGCATCGATCACGCCCAGCGGTTGTCGGCTTTGATCGAATCTCTAGGGGAAACGCCCAGGCCCGCGGGTTACGGGCAGCGGGTCGCGTTTTACCACTACGTCGACTTGCCTACGCTGCTACCGAAGTTGATCGAGGACAAGCGCGAGCAGGTAGAGGCCTACCGTCGCGTCTTGGAGCTGGAAGGCCTAGCCCCCTCGGTGCGGGAAGCATTGGAGGCCCTGCTCGAGGAGAACCTGTCGCAGCTGGAGCGGTTTGAATCCGCTTGCCGTTCCCTGGGGCTCCAGTCGGCCGCGTAAGAGACCGATGGAGGCGGTGGATCGGCTGGTTGACAAGCCACCGAGGAGCCCTAGAGTACTGCGGAAGTTTGCGAGCAGCGGCCTGCCTGCAGATAGAGTCACGGGGGCGTAGCTCAATTGGTTAGAGCATCGGATTGTCGATCCGAAGGTTGCGGGTTCGAGCCCCGTCGCCCTCGTTTGTGCAGAGAATTGCCTCTCGCCGCGCGTCGCCGCTAACTCTCGCATTTCTTCCGCTGTTAGAACGATCGTCTTGCTCGCCCGGTCGGTGGCTGGGGTCGCGCTGCGTTGCGCCGTCTTGCACCGAAAAAGCGCCGCGACTGCTACGGGTATCGCTGGAGGTATTGCGTGTGCCAGGCAACCCGGTATATATGTCGGTTGTTTTTGCCACATCTAAACTCTCGCAACCCCTAACCCCGGCACCATCCCGGAACATCATCGCGGTGGGTCGGAGGGACATGTAAAGAATGTCGGATCTATCGATAAAAATATGAAAAAGCCTTGCCATTTGAGAATAATGAAGTAAATTATTAGCTGTGCATCGGGCATCTCTTATGAGCGAGATTCGCCACTTCTTTTAAGGTCCTGAGAGCAGGTCATAAAAAAGGAGACGATCGTCATGAAAAGGTTTGGTGCCTGTGGTGTCGGTGCGCTCGCAGTGGCCGTGGTGGCGGTGCAGCCCGTTAAGGCAGCGACCGTGACGGACCCGAACGATCCCCGTTCCTGGCAGGGGGCCACCGTCGGGACGTTCGCGGCGTTGATTTACGGCGCGGACACCCTTGCCAATCGGCAGGCGATCGTGAACGCGGGGCTGCTCGACGACGGCCTTTGGGTCGACCCCGCGGGGTTCGGCTTGGGAACCTACGTCAAAGGCGCCAACGGCATGGGGGGCACGCCCAACCCTAACGTGCTGAGTTGGAACGGGGCCACGGTGGACGGCACTTTTGCCGGCAACGCGAACGCCAGGGATTTCTACTGGGTTCAAGACGGCGGTAATACCGTTAGTTTTGGCGGCGGCATCACCGGCGGCAGACCTTCTGAGGGGATTGTTTGGGACCTCCGCGGCCAGGCGAACCAGGCGGTCATCTTCGTTCAAGTCGACCACGGCCCGCTGCCTGGGGAGGTGTTGGAAAACAGCGTTTGGTTGTCGAACGACCCCAACGCCACCGACGCGGGTTGGACTCAGGCCACGCTCGATAAGGTCTATCTCGAGGGTTGGTCGCCCACGCTGTCGCACATCGCCGATGGCTTTGTGGCGGTATACCGGCTCCCGGGCAATCAGACGTTCCAGTACGTGTCGGTGACGCACGGCGGGCCTGGGGCGGTGCTCCGCGATGGTGACAACGAAATCGACGCCGTGGGCGGCTTGACCGCAAGAGGCGGCGGCGTGCTCGTTCCTCTCCCGGCCGCTGCGTGGATGGGCATGAGCCTGTTGGGCGGTTTGGGCGTCGTGAAGAAGGTCCGCAACCGCAGGGCGTGATCCCGACGATACGATCACCTCACGCCAACCAGCCCCCGGCCCCGGAAACGAGCCGGGGGTTATCATTTGCCTGGAGCGTCGGTCGCTGTCATCCCTGGGTCAGGGCTGGTTTTCGGGTGTTGAAAGGGCTGCCAGTTTTTCCCTGGCCCAGGTGACCCATGACGGCCGGGTGTCTTTCATGATCAGGTCGGTCAGCAGCTGACGGGTTCGTTCGTCGTGGTCGCCCCGTCGGACGCGGGCGCGGGCGAGGTTGCCCACCAGTTGCGGGTCGTCCGGCTGCAGGCTCAGCGCCTCGTCGTACATCTGCACCGCATCGTCGAGCTTGCCCACCGCCTCGAACACCAACCCCAGGTTGTTGCGGGGTTCGGGCTGATGGGGCATCAGCTGGATCGCGTACTGGAATTCCCAGGCTGCCAGATAGAGCTTGGACTGGTGGTAGTACACCTTGCCCAGGTTGTTGTGGGCCGGGCCGCACGTCACGTCGCGGGCCAGGGCTTTTTTCAGGAGTTCCTCGGCCTTTTCGAATTCACGTCGCTGCAGGTAAGCCAGGGCTTCGCTGTTCAGCCGCTGAGCCGCGTCGGGGTCTTTCCTGGGGTCTTTTTCGATCGTGAGGTATTCGCCCGCTGTTGGCGCAGACGGGGCTGCGCAGCCCCCACCCATCAGCGAAGCGAAGGCGATCGCGGCGAACAGGGAGAGCCGAGTCATCGATGCGGATGGGCGTGAGCGGACTGTCATTGGACCCTCGCTTGGGGGGACTGCGGTTCATCGAACACGTACGTCACGGTGGCCTCGGCTGTCCAGAGCTCTTCGCCCTGCGGGTTATCCTGGTCCGCGGCGAGCCGGATCGCCGTGATCTGCAAGCCGTGAGCCTCGGAGGCCAAGTGGTGGAGCAGCGTGATCAGTTGTTGCAAATCGACCGATCGTAGCTGCAGTTGAACCGGGGCCTGCTTGAGCCGTGAATTGCCGATGCGCTTGACGGGTTCGGGCCAGATCTTCACGAGGTGGTCCATCGAGACTTGGGCGTGTTGGGCCGATTGCTCGATCCAGCGGATCATGTCGTTCGGTTGGATGGGCTTCGACCCGGCCGGGACCGAAGGGCCCTGGAGTCGGCCAAGGGTGGCGGCGAGACGCCGGCACTGGTGGAGCTCTTCTGCGGCGTCGGCCACGTCGGCGCGTTGTTCCTTGAGCCGCGAGTACGCCCAGGCGTTGATGCAGACCAACCCGGCGGCCAGCAAACCGCTCAGGAAAACGACGCGCGGAGGCTTAGGGATCACCATGGGTGCTCTCCCGTGGCTTGGTCGTTGATCTCCCAATCGCTGTCCCCGCCCGCGTAGGAACCGATGACGGTGTACGCCACCCATTGGCTGGCCAGTTGCTCCACACGCAGCGGCTCGATGCTTAGTCCGCTGTGTTGCCGCAGCGAGTCGACGATCTGGTTGATATCGCTGTGCGAGCCGGCTTGACCCTCGAGCCGCAGTTGCCCATCGGCCAGACGGATCTCGTCCACCCGGTATCGGGCCGTGGTGGGAAGGCCGGCCAGGGTGTCTTTGAGCATGACCAAGGCCGACGTCGCGGGGAGCCCGCCGGGCATCTGGCCCCCGGAACGGCTGAGCTGTTGCACTTCGCTGGCCAGGCGCGATCGGATGCTGGCCGGGACGGCTTGACTGGGGAACAGCTCGTGGAACAGGGACTCCTGCTGGGTGCGGAGATCGGCGGCTGACCGCTCGTACCGATCGGCCCGCCAAAGCATGGCCCCGGCCGAACACGCCAGCAGGAGCAGGGCCGCGACCGTGGCAGCGACCAAGGGGGCGCGGTAGGGGCGGAAAACGTCGGGGTCTGCCAGGGCTTCCCGACGCAGGTTAATCGGCGGTGAAACACGCCCGTCGAGGCTGGAGGCAGCGGCCGCGAGGGCTTCCTGCAGGAGCGGTTTTTCGTCGGCCCGGACCCGCGTGAGGTGGGGTTCCTCGTCGATCCGCACGAGGGTTTCCCGGTCGACGTCGCACGTGGCCACGCGCAGAAGGTCGGCGCCGCGGCGAGCCCTGGCGACGCGCAGGCACAGCAGCAGGTCATCCGCATCCGTCGGCACTGTGTGCCAGGCTTTCAGCAAGCCCTCGCTGAAGACGAAAACCTCCAGGTGCTCACGGCAGCCCCAAACCAGGGCGTCCGGCGATTCGTCGCGCAAGGCCGGCCCATGGTTCTGT
>JAJUHR010000147.1 GCA_029267795.1 Planctomycetota bacterium | reverse complement strand
GGCGGCGGTGGCGCGGCGCTGCGAGGTCTGGAACCGGGCTGTGGCGATCAGCTGCATCGTCCGGGTGATCCGGCGGATGTTGCCCACTGCCTTCATCCGGCCCTTGATCTCACGGGTCTTGGCCATGGCGGCGTATCATACCGGCAACCAGACTCGGGACAATCGCCCCCCGGAAGTCCCCGGCCCCCGGAAGCCCGGCCCTCGGAAGCCCCCCCGCCCCCCGGAAAATTGTGGAATTCCCGGAGCTTGCCCATAGGGATGCAGACCATGGCCCAAACCGCAGAACTCAGCGTGCTCCAACAGCCCATCTGGCCCGTGGTGGTCTTCACGGTGGCGTATATGGCAGCGGCGGTTGTGGCAGCGATCGTCACCGGCAACGCGGAGTTCGTCTTCTATATCGCTGTCATGCTCGTACTGATCGCCTCGGTTTGGACGCTCCGCCAGCGGCTGGGGCTGAACCATGCGGCGCTGTGGGCGTTAAGCGTCTGGGGTTTGGCGCACATGGCAGGCGGGTTGATGCCCGTGCCGCGGGGTTGGCCGATCAACGGGGAGATCCGCGTGCTCTACAGCCTCTGGTTCATCCCAGGCTATTTAAAGTACGACCACGTCGTGCACGCCTACGGGTTCGGCGTGACGACCTGGGTCTGCTGGCAGGGCCTGCGTTCAGCCCTGAAGCCACGGATCCCGAACCCCCAGCCGACGTTCGGTCTCATGGTGCTCTGTGCGGCGGCGGGCGTGGGCTTCGGGGCGCTGAACGAAATCGTCGAGTTCGTGGCGGTGCTGCTGGTGCCACAGACTAACGTGGGCGGGTACATGAACACCGGGTGGGACCTGGCGTCGAACCTGCTTGGCGCAGCGATCGCTGCGATGGGGATCTGGATGTACGGTCGCCGCTCGTCCGATTGCTCGATGGGGCCTGAGACTGGTGGGTGACACCACGCGGCTGCTTGCTGAACTCTCCTGTCGCTTATCGTGAATCAGGTTCAAAACGTTGGTCGTTTTTTTGCGCCTGACTTGCAGGGGCGCGTTTGTGTAGTAGGTTTCATGATAAGACCACGTCGTCGCGTGGATCGGTGTCTGAAGGTATCGGCACGCCGGGCCCGTGGCCATATCCCTTGCCGGGGGAGAAAAGGACTGCTTTTTATGGTGGTTAGTCGGGAAACGAGCTTGGTGAAGCGCTTGTTTGCGTTGGGGTGCGTCACAGCCCTGCTGTGGGTGCCGATGGAGGCGAAAGCTGTCACCATGGACGTTACCGTCGACGGTAGTGACGCCATTTTCCTCGCGGGGCGGACCGACTTGGTCATTCCCCCGGCGAGCGATCCGTGGCCCGGCGGGATGATTCCGCATGGCGGCCCGACCCCCGAGGAGATCATCGAGACCCTGCCTCCGTCGATCCCCGTTTCGGCCGGCGATGTGATCCGTGCAGCGGATCCGGCGATCGGCGGCTGACAACCAGGTCGACAATCCGTTCAACAACCCCCGACGCCCATCGGGGGTTGTTGTGCTATTGTCCCGTGACTCGCCAAGGGCACATACAAAACCGACGTGCATTGGCTGACAGGCAGTCCGTGCGACCTATCGTCCGGGCAGGCCCGGACCTACGCAGGCTTGAGCGCCCTACAAAATCGGGGCGTCGTTGCGCAGGGCCCCAGGCACCGTTGCAAAGGGAAAGAAGCCCACGGAGTGCATGCACTCCATGGGCTTCGAAGTCCGAGGCCATTGTGTTTTGGTGCCCACAGCGCACCTCACAGCGAGGCAGGTCAATGATCCGCCCCTTCGGAGCCTCGCGGTGGGCCTAAGTTCACTTGGGCTCGCCTTCTTTGGCGGCGATCTTGGCGGAGTCGCGGGTGCGTTTGGTGCGGAACTTGGCGGCCAGGGTCCGCGGGGGAGTGGTCTTGGGGACCAAGCCCCCGGGGAACATCTCCGCAAGGCGTTTCTCGTCGAGCTCCTGCACCGGTGGGGGTGTGGTGCGTTGGAGCAGCGAGGCGAGCGGCGAAGTGGGCCGGGCCGCCTGTTTGCTGCGCTCCTGGGCGATGTCCTTGGGGAGCGGGCCGGGGGTAAAGTCCGGGTAGCTCATCCGTTCGATGAGCACGCCCGTGAGCTTTTCGATTTGCGTCAGCAGTTGGCCCTCGTCCGGGCAGACGAACGCCCACGCGGTGCCGCGGCGACCGGCCCGGGCGGTGCGCCCGATGCGGTGCACGTACACTTCCGGGTCCTCGGGCAGGTCGTAGTTGATCACGTGGGAGATGTGGGCGATGTCCAAGCCGCGGGCCGCCAGATCGGAGGCGATCAGCACGTCCAGCTTGCCGCTGCGCATCGACTTCATCACGCGGGTGCGCTGGCTCTGGGGCAGGTCGCCGTGGATCTGGCGGGCGTCGATCCCGTGCTTCTGCAGGTATTCGGTGACCTTGCGGACGGTCTGCTTGGTCCGGCAGAACACGACGGTGGTGTCCGGCTCTTCGTGCTGGAGTAGGTGCAGCAGCAGGGCGCGCTTGTCCCACGGTTCCACCGAGAGGTACTTCTGATCGACGAGCGAGACCGTCAGGGCCCCGGCGGCGGTGATGATCTTGACGGCGTCGGGCTTCATGAAGCTGCGGGCCAGGCGCTCGATCTCCGGGCTGATGGTCGCGGAGACGAACAGGGTCTGGTGGTCGCGGGTGATGAGCTTAAGGATCTTGCGGATGTCTTCGCGGAAGCCGATGTCGAGCATGCGGTCGACCTCGTCGAGAACGATAAACCGCACGTGGTCGAAGTGGATCTGGCGGCGGTCGTGCATGTCCATCACCCGGCCGGGGGTGCCGACGAGGATGTGTCCGCCCTGCTGGACCGAGCGTTGCTGCTGCCGCATGGATTCGCCGCCGATGATGCACGCGGTGCGGATGGGGGTGAACTGCCCCAGGGCTTCGAGCTCAGAGGCGACCTGGGATGCCAGCTCGCGCGTGGGCACGAGGATCAGGGCCTGCATCGGGATGGACTTGTCCGCGAGGCTGAGGATGGGCAGGCCGAAGGCGGCGGTCTTGCCCGTGCCGGTCTTGGCTTGGCCGATCACGTCCTTGCCGGTCAGCGCCACGGGGATGAGTTTGGCCTGGATGTCGGTGGGGTGTTGGAAGCCCGCGGCCTGCAGGCCCTTCAAGACGCTGCTGCGCAGCCCGAGTTGTTCGAACGTAACCGAGGGGTCAAAGATTTCGCTCATGGTGTTTCTTCAATCCGCAGCCCGCCTCCACCGGCTGCCTTGCGCGTCCCGTTGTTGCCGTGGTCGCGTGTGTGTCGACTCCCCGGCCAAGAACCCACAAGGCCGGGCCGGCGCTCTTTCGTGATCGGGGGGTTCTCGATTAGCCGATGGGTTTGCGGGCTCTGTTGATTTTTGATGGCACAAAGGTCTGAAATGCCTCCTGCGGGCGACTGCGGCGGCCCCAGAAGCGCGGAATTCATCACTTCCCCCGGCTTCATCCGATGATTGTTCCTAATGAGCAAGCGCAAGTCTGCGGTGCAGACTCGGTGCGGGCAAAACTGGCTGCAGAGGTTCGGCCGGTGTGGCTGCGATGCCAGTCGCTGAACCCGCTGGTATACGCGTTTATTGTAGCGCTTAGTGGCGTATTGGACAAAGTGTGTTGAGCCGCTGCTTTGCCACGAAGGGTGAAATGACCGCCCCATTCCTGCCGCGGGTGTATTAAAATGGGGCTTGCGGATACGGACCGTGCTTTTGCCGAGGCTGGCGCGCTGCACAAAAGGGTGGCGATGACGGAACTGAGCCGGTTGGAGATCAACCTCGCGAGGCTGGAGGCCAACGTCGAGGTGTTTCGGAGGGTCTTGGCGCGCTCGAAGGCCGGGCTGCAGCCGACGTTGTGCGCTGTGGTGAAGGCCGACGCGTACGGGTTGGGGGCCGTGCCGCTTGCCAAGCATCTGGCGGCGAGTGGGGTGGATATGTTCGCCGTGTATTCCCCCGCGGAGGCCCGCGAGCTGGTTCGCCACAGCACCCCGCAGCCTATCCTGGTGCTGATGCCCTTGCGAGAGTTGATCCCCGACGATCCGCTGTGTTGTGCGGCGAAGACGGGGCGGCTGCACCTTTCGATACACGATCCTGAACAAATCGTTGCGCTGGATCGGGTGGGACGGGCGCTGGGGTGTCGTTTACCCGTGCATCTGTACGTGGATACGGGGATGAGTCGGTCGGGCCTGTCGGCGGCGCAGCTGGCGGCGGTGCTGTCGCGCTTGCCCACCCTGCCGCACGTTCAACTGAAAGGGGTCATGTCGCACCTGGCGACGGCGGACGACGACCCAGCTTTTGCGGAAGAACAACGGGAGTCCTTCAACCGGCTCCTGCAGCGGCATCGGGAGTTGAGGCCTGCCTCGGGTGTGCTGGCCCACCTGGGCAACACGTGCGCGACCCTACGCAGTCAGCGGTACCATCATCAGATGGTGCGGATCGGCCTAGGGCTCTGGGGCTATGGAGCGGAGCTGCTGGAGGGTCAGACCGCACTGCCCGAAGGACGTGGCTTAAAGCCGATCGTGCGGTGGCTGAGTCGGATCGACCACATCCAGACGTACCCGAAGGGCACCGCGGTGGGGTACCACCGCACGTACCGGTTGCGGCGCGATTCGGTATTGGGGGTTGTGCCGGTGGGGTACGCGGAGGGGTACCCTTTGGCTTTGAGCAATCGGGCTGTGGTGCGGGTACTGGGGGGTCAGGGGCGGCCGATCCTCGATGCGCCGGTGCTAGGCCGGGTGAGCATGGATCAAATCGTCGTCGACCTGACTGAGTTGTCGGGTCAGCGTGGCGCTCGGGTGGGAGTGGGGAGCACTGTGGAGTTGGTCAGCGACGACCCCAGCTCGCCTTGCGCGTTGCCGCGTTTGGCGCACCTGGCGGGGTCCTCCTGCTACGAGATGCTGTGCCGGTTGTCGCCGCGTGTGCCCCGCCGTTACATCCGCGTCTCGGCGTCCCCATCACCGCCTTCGGTGGCGACCCCTACCCCAGAGCAGAAAGTCACGATCGTTTCGTCCACGTTGGTCCAACTGTAGCGATAAATCGTCAGGTGATTGGCGTGGGGAACCTCCACGAGCGCGCTGCCTGGGGAGCGGATCGCGGCGGCGACGGCGCGTCCGTGTTCGTCGGGGGGCAGGTGCAGGTCGTTCTTCGCCACCAGGGTCAGGACCGGGACGGTGAGCCGGCGGGCGGCCTCGATCGTCGAGGATTCGTGCAGCGCGAAGCCCACCGCGGCCGCGGC
>JAJUHR010000005.1 GCA_029267795.1 Planctomycetota bacterium | reverse complement strand
GGGCCGCCATGAAATCCGCTGTCCTTCTTTCGGTCTCGGCGTTGGTCCTGACCCTGGCCCTGTTGCTGTTCGTCGGCGTGCCTCAGCCGGGAATTCCGGATTCGCCGCGTGCGGCCATCCAGGCCACCGATAGGCAACGCGCGATCTACGGCTACGGCTTTCTCGAACCGGAGTCGGAGGTCCGACGGCTAAAGTTTCGTGCAGAGGGGGTCATCCAGGAGGTTTACGCCGCCGTCGGGCAGCGGGTTTCCCGCGGGCAGCCGCTCATGAGCCTGTCCACGAGCACCCTGAGCGCGCAAGTGAAAAAAGCCGAGTCTTTGCTGGCTTTGGCCGTCGAGGAAAGGGAACGGACTATGGCCGGAGCAATGAAGGAAGAAATCATGGCGGCGCGCAGCGAGGTCGATCTTCGTGCGGAACGGCACCGATTCGCTGGTATTGAACGGGCCCGCATCGAACAACTCTGTGCCAGCCATGCCGCCACCGCATATGAGCTGACCGAAGCCGACACAAAATTGAAACAGGCCGAATATGCTTTGGCAAAATCACAAGCCGACCTAAAACGCCTGGAAAACTTGGCGCGGCCCGAGGACGTTGCCATCGCCCAGGCGAAGGTGAAATTGGCGGAGGCGGAGGTGGATTATGCCCGCGAACGACTTAATGAAGCGGTGCCGGTTGCACCGACCGATGGAATCGTGCTCGAAATCCTCCGGCGGGAAGGGGAAGTAGTGACCCTGACCGACGGGGTGCCTCCGATGGTGTTCGCGGATGACTCGAAACTGCGCGTGCGGGTGGAAGTCGACGAGCTCTACATCCAACAAGTGAAGGTAGGGCAGCCGGCCGTCATCGGTGGCCCAAACCTGCACGGCCTGGAGGTTCGTGGACGTGTGGTTGAGATCAGGAACATCATGGGCCCAAAGACGGTTTTCACCCGCGATCCTTCGGAAAGGCGAGATCTAGACGTTGGCCAAGTGCTAATCGAGTTAGTGGAGCCGCTCTCGGCACCTCTAGGGTTGCAGGTGGACGTGCGGCTTGAAGTCGGATCCCAGTAGCGATCGAGGCTCTTATGCATGCACTTCCACAGCCTACGCCACAGCTGCGGGACGCTCCTGGCAGCCGCTGGGGTTTACCCCAAGGTCAACCAGCGCATCATCCGACACAGCACGATCACCCTGACGATGGACCGCTACACGCACCTATTTAAGGGCGACGAAGCCGACGCCCTCCGCAAGTTGCCCGACCTGAGCACACCGCCCGCAGAACAAGCCTGCGCAACCGGCACCGACGATCGGTTCGCCCGCGTTGACGCGACCCCGCCAGACGGTGAGCGCCAACGTGAGCGCGCACCTCACATTTCGATGCATCAAGCCGCGCCGAGCGGCGCAGACAGCGCAAACGGCCCCTCAAACGATTCACTCAATAACAGCGATGAAACGCGCGACTTGGCGCTGTGCAGCACCCAAACACCCAATGCCGACAGCTGGACTCGAACCAGCAACCTAGGGCTTATGAATCCCTCGCTCTAACCAGTTGAGCTATGTCGGCAGCGCGATGGCATTCTAGGCCTTTGCCTATCCGGTTCAACCGATCGATCTGGCGTCCGCGCAGAAGTTAAATCAGCCCCCCACGCCCTCCCTCGGCCTTTACTCACGGGCTAAGATGGCAGAGGTCGATAGGACCTCAGGGGGAGGAGCCTGCGCGACCGATCCCCCTTGGTCAGAGCCGCCCTGTTCCCACGCATGCCAAGCTGCAATATGAACCCCCGATCAACCAGCCCCGCAGCCGCGACGGGGCACAAAGCCGCCCCGACCACCCCCGCTTCCGACGCCGCCATCGCCGCGTTCCTGAACTACTGCCGGATCGAGTGCGGCTTTGCGCGGGCCACGCTCGAGGCTTACGCCTCGGACCTACGGGAGCTCCACGCCTGGATGCAGGCCAAGCAACTCTCGAAGTGGGACGAACTGGACGTCCGCCGAATCGGTGAGCACCTGCGGGGCTTGGACGCGCGCGGCCTGGGGGCCCGATCCATCGCCCGCCACGTCGCCAGCATCCGGGTGTTCGGGCGATTCCTCGAAGCCTGCGGATACGCCTCCCGCAACCCCGCGGAGCTGCTGACCCAGCCGAGCAACTGGCGCAGCCTGCCCGATGTGCTCCGCCCCGATCAGATGCAGGCTCTGCTGGCAGCCCCGCAGCCCCAGGACGCCATGTACCTGCGCGACCGCGCCCTGCTGGAACTGCTGTACGCCGGTGGCCTGCGGGCCAGCGAAGTGGCGGACCTGGACTGCTCCCGCCTGCACATGGGCCTGGGCGTGGCCCGCGTCACCGGCAAAGGGAGTAGGGAGCGGATCGTCCCGATCGGCAAACCCGCCCTCGAGGCCACCACGGCATACCTGGCCGACCTGCGCCCGCGACTCTTGCGGACAGCCCACCCCACAGACCGGCTGCTGCTCTCCCGCACCGGCTCCCCCATCACCCGCGTGGTCGTCTGGCAGATCGTCAAACGCCACGCCCACCGGGCAGGCCTGCGGGGCGTGCACCCCCATACCCTTCGCCACTCATTCGCCACGCACCTGCTCGCCGGGGGGGCGGACCTGCGCGTCGTGCAGGAACTGCTCGGCCACTCCAACATCAAAACCACGCAAATCTATACCCACGTGGACCGCTCACGCCTCCGTCACGTCATCGAGAAATGCCACCCTCGCCCGTAACCCAAGGCAGCACCTACAACTAAATCCTCAAGCTTGTAAGCCCATCGTTCCGATAATCATCAAGATGCAGACCGCCCCCCAGCCAGCGAACATCTTTGCTGCCAACCTCGCTCAATTGCGGCGAACCGAACCCGAGCTGTGTCAACGCCTCTTGGACCAGCCGCCCGCGTCCCTGCAATGGGCAGCCTCCAACGCCGGGCCGCTCTGGGCCACCATCGACCACCAGGGCCGCCAGCTCGCGCTCGCCAGCCGGTACGACCCGATCGCCGAGGCCGAGAAGCTCGCCTCCTCGGTGGACCACACCAAGCACGGCGGCATCGTCGTGCTCGGGCTCGGCCTGGGATACCACGTCGCCCACATCGCCAGGCACATGGGCAACAACAGCCTGCTGGTGGTGTTCGAGCCCAACTTGGCCCTGCTGCGGGCGGTGCTGGAGAGGATCGACCACACCGCGTGGCTCGGCCGGCCAAACGTCGTCCTCGCCGACGATCACATGGACCGGGCCGCCTTGCTGGGGCGCGTCGAATACTTCTCCGCGATGATGATGCAGGGCATCGCCCTGGTCACCCACCCGCCCAGCCGGCAGATGCACGCCGAGGCCCTCAAGCAGTTCGGCCAAATGGTCACCGAGGCCTTGTCATACTGCCGCACGCACGTGGCCACCGCGATCGTCAACGCCACCCGCACCTACCGCAACCTCGCACTCAATCTGCCGTATTACGTCGCAGGCGCTTCCACCGACGACTTGTACGAAGCGGCTCGCGGCTACCCCGCGGTGTGCGTGGGAGCCGGGCCAAGCCTGGTCAAGAACGTTGACCTGCTGACCGACCCGGCCGTGCGGCAGAACGTGGTGGTGATCACCGCCCAAACCACCCTCAAGCCCTTGCTGGCCCGGGGCATCCGGCCGGACTTCGTCACCGCCTTGGACTACCACGAGATCTCCCGCCGATTTTACGAGGGCCTGCCGGACCTGCCCGACGTCACCCTCGTGGCCGAGCCGCTGGCCAACCCCGCCATCCTGGATAGCTACCCCGGCCCCATCCGCGTCACCAACCACAAATTCCTGGATGGGCTCCTGGGCGCCCTGGCCCAGCCGCGGATCCCCGTCCCTTACGGGGCTACCGTCGCCCACCTGTCGTTCTACGTCGCCCAACACCTCGGCTGCGACCCGATCATCCTCATCGGCCAGGACCTGGGGTTTAGCGACGGCCTGTACTACTCCCCGGGCACCGCCATCCACGACGTCTGGGCCCCGGAGCTCGGCCCGTTCAACACCCTGGAGATGATGGAGTGGCAGCGGATCGTCCGGCACAAACCCCTGCTGCGCAAGCTCCGCGACATCCACGGCCGACCGATCTACTCCGACGAACAGATGCTCACCTACCTCAAACAGTTCGAGCGAGACTTCGCCAAGGCGCCGCAGAAGGTGCTCGACGCCTCGGAAGGGGGCTTGCCCAAGGATCACACCACCGCCACCACCCTCGCCGAGGCCCTGTCGGCCCACGCCACCCGGCCCGTACCCCGCCTGCCCACCCCGCCACGCCGGCTGGATCCCGACCGGCTCGCCGCGGCTTCGCGGCTCCTGAGGCAGCGCACCGACGAGGTGACGCAGATCCGCCAGCTCTCACGCAAGGCGATCCCTCTGCTCAGGCAAATGATCGAACACCAACGCGACCGCCCCCGCATGAACCAACTGCTCGAACGCGTCGAAAAGATCAAGCGGCGGGTCAATGAGCTGCACGAGTCCTTCAATGTCATCAACGACCTCAACGCCCTCGGCGCGTTCCGCCGCGCCCGCGCCGACCGCGCGATCTTCAACACCGACACCGACGAGTTCGAGCGGCAGCGTCGCCAGATCGACCGCGACCTGGACAACCTCGACATGCTCATCCAGGCCTGCGAGGAAGCGATGAAGATCTTCCGCGACGCCCTGGAACGGGTCGAGCACCACCAGCGGCTAAACCGATCCCCGCGAGCCCCGCAGCCTGCCGCAGCGTAAGACCCGCCGCCACGGCCCCCACCCGGTGACCACCACGCCACTGCACACGACCTGAGCCTCCGCGACAGCCACCATGCCCCGAATCATCGCCACCATCCCGACCGACCTGCACTCCACCCGGCTCGGCCTGCCCTCCCTCCTGCAGCGCACCGTCGCCGGCCGCCCAGCCCTCCAACACACGCTCGCACGTTTAGCCCGTGTCAAAGGGCTCGCGGAGGTTGTGCTCGTCCACCCGGCGGATCAGGACCCCACCCGGCCCTTCCAGGGCCTCACCTTCAGCAAGCCCGTCCGCCTTTTCGCCGATCCCCAAGGCCTGACCGACCGCCACCACCCCATGCGAACCGCCGCCCGCAAGTGGGCTCTGAACGCCTGGCGCGGCGGCTTGGGCGGTGCGACCTGCTACGACGAACTGCTCCCCGCCTCATCCCTCTTCGCCGCGATGCTCAAGCACAACGCCGATGCCGCCCTCCTCGTGGGGGCCGACTGGCTCTTGATCGATCCCGACTTCTGCCAGCAGGTCATCGATCGGCACGTGGAACACCCCCAGGCGATGCCCATGACCTTCACCCAGGCGCCGCCCGGGCTGGCGGGGATCGTCATCGCCCGGGACCTGATGGAAAAGCTGGCCAAAACCAGCGGCGCCACCATCGGCCAGATGCTCAGCTACAACCCCAGCAAGCCCCAGGGCGATCCGATCGGCCGGGACGTGTGCGTGCAGATCCCCGGCGAAGTACGCTCCTGCGCCCAGCGGTTCATCTACGACACCCCCGCCACCGCCGCGATGATCGATTGGATCGCCGCCCGGTTGGACGCCCGCTTCCAGCACGCAGATGCAGCCGAGCTCGTCGCTCTCCTCGCCAGCCTCGACGACGAAACCGCCTGCTCCTTCGCCCACCTGCCACAGATGATCACCCTGGAGCTCACGCCTCGCCGATGCGCTACCGGCCCGATCACCCCGCACCACCACGTCCACTTCGACCGCCCGGACATGCCCCCGGACCTGGCAGAGCGGCTCATCGGCCAAATGGGCCAGGACGCCGACGTCGCGCTCACCCTCGGCGGCCTCGGCGACGCCCTGTTGCACCCGCAATGGGACCGCATCGTCGCCGCCGCGCACCACGCCGGCGTGTTCGGCATCGCGGTCGAGACCGACCTGCTCGTGGATCAACCCACGCTAAACCGCCTGCTGGAACTCCCGGTCGACGTGGTCACCGTCCGCCTCAATGCCGACACCGCCCCGACCTATCGAAAAGTCATGATCGAAAACGACGAACAAGCGTTCAGCACGGTGATCGGGCACCTACAGTGGCTGCTCAACGAGCGCAACCGCCGCGGCAGGCAGAGCGGGTCCGCGGCCACAGAGCCAGCCCACCGCCCGACCAGCCCCGGCTGCCCCTGGCTGGTCCCACGCCTGATCAAAACCGCCGACACGCTCACGGACATGGAGCCGTTCTTCAACCGGTGGGTGCACTTCGTCGGCCACGCAGTGATCGAGCCGGCCACCCCCGGCTGCGGCCTGATGCCCGAACGAAGCCCCGTGTGCATGGCCCCACCGGGACGGTTCGCGTGCCGTCAGTTGGCCCACCGGATGACGATCCACTCCGACGGACGCGTGCCGCGCTGCGACCAGGATTGGCTCGGCCGGGCGTGCGCCGGCGACGCCGCCACCACCCCGCTGGCGGACATCTGGCGCGCCATGCAGTCCGTGCGCCAAGCCCACCGGCTCAAACGTTGGAACGAACTGGAACTGTGCAACACCTGCCACGAGTGGCACCGGCCTTGATAACCAACCCTCGAGCATGAAAACCCTCGGCGTCATCATCGCGCGGGCCGGCAGCAAGGGCCTGCCGGGTAAAAACCTGCGGGAGCTCGGCGGCAAGCCCCTGGTCGCCTGGACCATCGAACAGGCGCTCGCCGCCACACGGCTCAACCGCGTCGTCCTATCAACCGATGCCCCAGCGATCGCGCACCTGGGCCGGCGTTACAGCCTCGACGTGATCCTGCGCCCGCCGCAGCTCGCCACCGATACCGCCCCCGTCGACAGCGCCATCCGCCACGCCCTTGACCAAGTGCAATCCAGGACAGGAGAAACCTATGACGCGGTGGTGATCCTCTACGGCAACGTGCCGCTCCGGCCCGCGGGGTTGATCGACCGCGCAATCGAAAAACTCGAAAACTCCGGCGCCGACAGCGTCCAGAGCGTCTGCCCCGTCGGCAAGGCACACCCCTATTGGATGAAGAAACTCGCCGGCCCCTCGAGCGACATCCTCCAACCGTACGAACCGAACACTGTGTACCGCCGGCAGGACCTGCCCCCGGTGTATCAGCTCGACGGCGGGCTGATCGCCGTGACCCGCCAAAGCCTGCAGCGCGTCGCGCCCGGCCAACCCCACGCGTTCCTCGGGAAAGACCAGCGGGCGATTGTGACCGAGCCGGGCCAAGTCGTCGACATCGACACCGCGACGGACTTGGCGTTCGCCCAGGCGATGCTGGCCAGCAACCCCCGCCTAGCCGGCACGCCCGAGGCCACACCCGTCGACCGCTCTGCCCCCCTCAACGCTTCGCACCCGAGCACGGCCACCATAAAAATCGGGCCCAAAATCATCGGGCCGGGCCAACCCGTATACATCGTGGCCGAGTTGGGCGTGAACCACGACGGCTCCCTGCAACGTGCCATCGAACTGACCCACGCCGCCCACGCCGCCGGCGCCGATGCGATCAAGCTGCAGCTGTTCGACCCCCAACTGCTCCTCAGTGAATCCGCGCTCCTGGCCGAGTACCAAAAGAACACCGCGGACGATCCCCACCAGATGCTGTCGGCCCTCCAGCTGTCAGCCGACAGCATGCTGAAGGTTCGAGAGCATGCCCACCGTCTGGGGCTGGGGTTCATCGTCACGTGTTTCAGCCCCGCCCTGGTCGAGCCAATGAACCAACTCGACGTGGACGCGGTCAAGGTCGCCTCGCCCGACGCCGT
Source organism: Planctomycetota bacterium (assembly GCA_029267795.1). Taxonomy (GTDB): domain Bacteria; phylum Planctomycetota; class Phycisphaerae; order Phycisphaerales; family Phycisphaeraceae; genus JAJUHR01. The sequence continues at coordinate 11,252 of JAJUHR010000005.1, read as the reverse complement.
GAACCTGCCGCTCCTCGAGGCCCTGCTTACCCTCGACAAACCGATGCTCATCTCCACCGGGGCCTGCGACCTGCACGAGCTGCAGCCCGCCGTCGCCCTGTGCAACGGCCGCCCCCTGGTCCTGATGCAGTGCGTCAGCGCCTACCCCGTCGGGCCGGGTCAGGCAGCCTTGGCCGGCATCGACGCGCTGCGTTCCTACCGCGTCCTCGTCGGCTACTCCGACCACGCCACCGATCCCCACATCGGGATGCTCGCAGCCGCGCGCGGAGCCTGCGTCATCGAAAAGCACCTGACCTACGACCGCAGCGCCCCCGGCCCGGATCACGCCGCCAGCTTCGACCCGCCCCGATTCAAACACTACGCCGCCTTGATCCGTCAGGCGCAGCACGAACTCGGCCCCCCGACCAAGCACGCGCTCCCCTGCGAGCACGACGTGCGACGCGTCTCGCGCCAAAGCCTCTGCGCCGTGCGCAACCTGCCCGCGGGGCACGTAATCCGCCGGGAAGACCTGACCGTCAAGCGGCCCGGCACGGGCATCCCCGCCGCGAAGCTGTCCGAAACGCTCGGCAAGACCCTCGCACGCCCCGTCCGCGCCAACCACCTCGTGCACGAGGACGACCTGGGCAGCTGATGGCCAAACGGCGAACCATCGCGGTGGTCACCGGAAGTAGGGCCGAGTTCGGCCTGCTCAAGCCGATCATGCGGGCCATCACGCTCGGTCAGCACGCACCACAGCTCCGCCTACACACCATTGTCGTCGGCTCCCACTGGGCCGCCGGCACCTGGCGCGACATCCCAGCCGCCGGCTTCCGGATCGACCACCGCGTGCCGATGCAGCGGCGCACCCAGGTCGGTAGGGCAGCCGACGTCGCGGCGCTAGGCCGGGGCATCGCCGGCTTCGGGCGGGTATTCGCCGCCATTCAACCCACGTTCGTCCTCCTGCTCGGCGACCGGATCGAACCGCTCGCCGCCGCCTGCGCCGCCAGCGTCGGCGGCTTCCGCGTGGCCCACCTGCACGGGGGCGACCGCGGCGAGGGCGTCGCCGATGAGGCCATCCGCCACGCCATCACCAAGCTCGCCCACCTGCACCTGCCCGCCAGTGAGCAAAGCCGCCAGCGCCTCATCCGCATGGGCGAACCCGCGTCCACCATCTTCCGCGTCGGCTCCCCAGCCATCGACGACCTCCAACCCATCCAGCCCGACCCCAACGCCCCCGAACTGATCGTGATCCAACACCCCATCGGCGGCTCCGACCAGCAGGAGCGCACCTGGATGCAGCAAACCCTCGACGCCACCTGTGGTTACACCCGCCTCGTCCTGGCCCCCAACCTCGACCCGGGCTGCCTCGGGATTCGCCAGGCCTTGCGGGCGGCAAGCGTCTTACCCATCGAGCACCTGCCGCGGGAACAATTCCTCCGCCTGCTCGCCGGCTGCCGGGCGATCCTCGGCAACTCCTCCGCCGGGTTGATCGAGGCCGCCGCCCTGCGACGCCCGTGCGTCAACATCGGCCCCCGACAGGCCGGACGCGAAAAACCCCCCAACGTGATCGATTGCGACTACGGCACCCGCCCCGTCCGCGCCGCCATCGCCAAGGCCCTGAAGCTCGACCTACGACGCTCACGCCACCCCTACGGCGACGGCCGAACCGGCCCACGCGTCGCCCGCCTGTTGGCAACCCTCGACCTGGCGCGTATACCAATCCGTAAGCGGAACAGTTATTAGGGCCTCGACCCCGGGCCTCCGGGGGGCTCCTCGCTAAAAATCCCCGCACGCTTGAACCGCTGTGCCCACCAGGCGTAATAAGAGACGAGAATGACCACCGCACGCTCCATCACGGCCGCTGAAGGCGTCGGCGGGCTCTACCTGCCCCCCGCCCTTAGCCCAGAGCAACCCATCCAGGCACGTACCACCCGGATCAGCCTGCAAATCCTCGCCACGCTCGTCGGCGGCACGCTGCTGCTCAGCTCCGTGGCCGCAAACCTCCTCTTCGACAGCGACTTTTACCCCTCCGTGCTCGCCCTCTTCGCCGCGATCCTCTTGGGGGCCCCCCTCGTCTGGCTGGCAGCTCGCGACCTGATCCAGGGCCAAACCCACATGAACGAGCTCGTCGCCCTGGCTGTCCTGGCGGCCTTCGCGATCGGCTCGTACCAGGAGGCCGCCGCCATCGCCTTCTTCATGGTGCTCTCAGCCCTGATCGAAAGCCGCACCGCCCTCGGGGCCGAGGCCAGCATCGAATCCCTCATCAAGATCACCCCCACCCAGGCCATACGCCTCCTCGACGGGCAGGAACAGACCGTTGACCCACGCGACCTGCGCCCTGGCGACATCGTCCGTGTCCGACCCGGCGACAACATCCCCGCCGACGGCCTCGTGATCCGCGGCGCCAGCACCGTCAACCAGGCCAATGTCACCGGCGAGTCTATCCCCGCCGAAAAAACCCAGGACGACGAGGTCTTCAGCGGCACCATCAACCTCACCGGCGTCATGGACATCCGGGTCACCAAGGCCGGGCGAGACACCACGCTGGGCCGCGTCAAGGAACTGATCCTCCAGGCCGAACGCACGCGCATCCCCATCATGCGGGCCATCGACCGTTACGCCACTTGGTACACCCCCACCGTCTTGATGCTCGTGGGCGTCACGCTGTTCTTCACCCTGACCAAGGGCGCCGCAGACCCCTGGCAGCGAGCGATCTCCATGCTGGTCGTTGCGTGCCCCTGCCCGCTCATCCTGGCCACCCCCACCGCGATGGTGGCCGCCTTATCCGCCGCCGCCCGCCTGGGCGTGCTGGTCAAATCTGTCACCGACCTCGAGGCCGCCCGCAACCTCACCGCTGTGATCTTCGACAAGACCGGCACCCTCACCACCGGCCAACTGAAAGTCACGCGACTCGCGCCTGCCCACGGCGTGGACGGGGCCGACCTGCTCCGCACCGCCGCCGGGGCGTGCCACAACAGCAAACACCCCGTCGCCCGGGCCGTCGTGGCCATGGCGCGAAAGGCACGCCTCACCCTCGACGAGGCCAGCGAATTCAGCGAATTCTCCGGCCAGGGACTGCGAGCCGCCCTCGCCGGTCGCGTGGTTCACGTCGGCCGGGCCACTTGGCTCACCGACGGCACCGGGTTCGGGTTATCCCCCGATTCCAAAACCGCAATCCGGGCCGCCCTCGACAGCCCCGAAACCGAAGGCGTCAGCACGCTGTTCGTCGTCCGCGACGGACGACTGCTGGGTTGGATCGGCTTGGAGGACGACACCCGCTCCGAGGCCCCAGCCGCCATGGACCAGTTGCGCGCCCTGGGGCTGCGACGCCTCGTGATCGTCACCGGCGACCGCGAATCCGTCGCCAAACGCGTCGCCGCTCAAATGCACACTGAATACAAGGCCCAGGTCCTGCCCCAGGAAAAGCTGGAAATGGTCGCGGCCCTCAAGACCAGCGGCCACCGCGTCGCGGTCGTCGGCGACGGCGTCAACGACGCCCCGGCCCTCGCCGCCGGCGATATCTCCATCGCCATGGGCGCCGCCGGCTCCGACGTCGCCATCCACTCGGCCAACATCGCCCTGATGAACAACAACCTCAACCGGATCCCCTTCCTCGTCGAGCTCTCCCACAGGACCAGCCGAGTCATCCGCCAGAACCTGGCCGTCGGGATGGGGTTCATCGCCCTGTTCTTGTCCCTGTCGGCGACGAACTACGTGACCCCCGTGGCCGCCGCGATGCTGCACCTGGTCAGCATCCTGGTCGTCGTGTTCAACTCCGCCCGCTTGGTCCGTGCCGGCGAGGACATCGAGCAGGCCGAAGCGGCGCGTTCCGAAGCCACGCCTCGGCCCGCCACCAGCCCAGCTTGAGCGACACCCCTCCATGCCCACCCGGATACGAACCAGAACGGCGCCCATCAGCCCGACACCCTCGAGCCCGTACCAACCCCGCGCTTTACGCCCCGAAGAACACCACAGCCGTACGCAAAACGCTTTAGCCCACGTCGTGCCTCTGGAACAGCGCCACCGCCACAGCCAGCACAGCGACCACGAACAGGCCCGCGTACGCCACCGCCAGCAAGACGTACCCGCCGCCAAGACGCTGGCTCTGCCCCAGCGCCTCCCCCACCCAAAGCAGCTGCAAGTTGGGCACCACGAAGCCGAGCACCTTGCCCCACCCACGCCCGCCCGGGTCCGCCGCGAACAAACCCCCGCCGACCAGCCCCAACACAAACACCACGCCGCACACCGCCAGCGTCATCAGTCGCTCCAGCCGGGTAGCCGCGGCGATCGCCAGGGCGGTCAGCACCAGCAGCGATTCGAAGTTCAGCAGCAACGCCAGCACCAACTGGGGCAACTGACCCCCGTTCTTGGCAAACTCGGTGCCGATCGGCTGAAACGCCCAATCCCGGTCGATGCACAGCACCAGGCCGTACGCCAACGATTCGAGCGCCGCCAGGCTCAATACCAGGCTCGACCCGAAAACCCATCGATACCAGTAGTTCCCCAGCGCCGCCCCCGCCAGAGAAACCACCGCAGCGCCAACCCCCAACACCACCACCGGACCGTCCACCGCGTCCCTGGCGGTCTGGAGCACCCCGTGGCGGACGCTCAGCAGGAACACCACGCCCAGCGTCCAGTACGCCACCGCCACCGCCGCCACCACCCCCACGTACTTGCCAACGATAAACAGTGGCCGGCTGACGGGCTTGCTGATCACCGTCAGCACCGTCTTGTGGTCCAGCTCCCTCCCCAGCACAGCCGTCGCGGTGAACCCCGCCAGCAGCAGCCCCGCCACCAGCAGCGTGCTAAGCCCAATGTCGATCAGCAGACGGTTATCATCGTCGAGGGTAAAAGCCGCCAGCGAAGGGTTCAGGCCCAGCGCCAGCAGCGCCACCAAGGTCAGCACCGCGTACACCGGTTGGCGGATACCCTCCTTGAACGTGTTGCCCGCGATGACAAGCAGTTGTTGGAACATAGCATGATGGCAGGGCGAATCAGGACGCGCATCGAACCCCCGCGCCTCTCCACCATCTTACGCCGCCATAGCGGTCACGATGGCCCGTCCGTCCCGCCCGCGGCAAGGTGGATCGCCGACGCCGACCGGACCGGTGACAAGATGCGCAGATCATTAACCCCACGTCGATGGGCGGCCGCATGAAAAAGCCCCCGTTTCAGCCCGAGGGCTCCCCTCAGATTTACCGCAGGGCGGTATCCGCCTCACGGGTGGGCCTGCTCGTTCAGGCGGGCCTGACGGTCGCCATGACCCTGCTGAGCCTGTACGCCGGCAGCCCGGCCTTGACCGGCGCCGCGCTGCACCTCGGCGGGGGACTGGTGGTGTGGGCGATCCTGCTCATCCTATTCCATCAGCACCGCATCGAGCGCGTCGAGGCCATGGAGGCCGAACGCTTCGCCGCAGCCGAACCCGCCTCCGCAGCCCCGTTCGACCAGCGCGCCGACGAGCTGAACCTGGCACGCAACCGCCTGCAACACCTCTACCGCTGGGGCTTGGGCGCAGCCAGCTTCGCCGTCGCAATTCACCTGATCGTGGCCGGGGGCTTGCTCCTGCGCAGCGCCGCACACGCCTGGTCCCAAACCACCCTGGTCACCACCGCCTTGCGCGATGGGGTCGACACCGCCGCCATCATGGCCGCGCTGATCGCCATTGCCTTCGTCGGCTTCGTCGTCGCGCGCTACCAGTCGGGGATGACCCAGGTCGCGCAGTGCCGGCTGCTCCGCGGGGGGGCCACCTACCTCATGGGCAACGTCCTCTCGGTGCTGCTCTGCTTCGTCGGCGCCGTCGCCGCCCACTACGGCGAACCGGCGCCGCTGGCTTACCTCGGCGGGTTCGTCATCCCCGCATGCCTGCTGGTCTTGGGCATCGAGACCCTGCTGATCCTGCTGCTGAGCTTCTACCGACCCCGACGCCCAGGACAAGTCGACCGCCCCGCGTTCGACAGCCGCCTGCTCGGCTGGCTCACCAGCCCCCAGTCAATCGCCGAGGCGATCAGCGACGCCTTGAACTACCAATTCGGCTTCGAGGTGTCCCGCAGCTGGTTCTATCAGCTACTCTCCCAGTGGATCGTCCCGCTGATCGCCGTGGGCTTGGCGGCGCTGATCGCCCTCAGCAGCTTGGTGATCGTCGCGCCGCACGAACAGGCGATCGTCACCCGCTTCGGCGCGATCGTGGGGCAACCGCTGGGCCCCGGCTTGCACGTCAAGCCACCCTGGCCGATCGGCCGCGCCTGGAAGCACCCCGCCGGGCGCGTCCAGCAGGTCTACGTCGGCTCCGACCCGGTGCCGCAGGACCCGAGCCGCCCCCTCCTGTGGACCGGATCGAACGTCCCCAAAGGCGACTACCTGATCGTCGCCCCCACGCCGCTGGCAGGGCAAGCCCCCACGGCCCCCCCCGGCCGTCCCAGCCCGTCCGCAGGCCAGGGGCTATCTCTGGTTGGCGCCCAGCTCGTGGTCCAATACCGCGTCACGGACACAGCCAAGTACCTCAGCACCGCCGAGGACCCGACCCAGCTCCTGGCAGCCCTGGCCGACCGCGCCACCAACGCCTGCTTCCTCACCAAGGACATCGACACGCTGCTGGGCTCGGGTCGCGCTCAAGCCGCCGCCGAGCTGCAAACCGCCCTGCAGGCCGAGGTCGACCGCCTCGGCTTGGGCCTGCAGATCCTGTTCGTGGGCCTGACCTCCGTCCACCCGCCCGACGAAGAGGGCGTGGCCGCCGCGTTCCTCGAACAGATCGACGCCCAGCAGGAGCGCGCCGCCCTGGTCGAGAGCGCCCGCCAGGAGGCCATCGAGACCCTGGCCTCGGTGGCCGGCTCGCGCGAAGAGGCGCTGCAGATCGACCGCCAGATCATCGAGCTGCAACAGCTTGCCGAGGCCCTGGATCAAGCCCCGGACGACCCCACCACGCAAAGCCTGCAACAGCAGATCGCCTTGAAAGAAGCCCAGATCGAGCGCCTGCTGATCGCCTCGCGGGGCCAGGCCGCCCAGATCGTCTACGAAGCCCTGGCGGACCGCTGGCAACGGGTCATGGCCGAGCGCGGCAAGGCCGAGCGGTTCCGGTTCGAGCTGGCCGCGTACCGCACCGCGCCGCGGTACTACCGCGCCAGCCAATACCTCAAAGCCTTGGCCGATGGACTCTCCGGCGCCCGCAAGTACGTCGTGGCCGTCAACCGCGGCTTGCCGCCTACCTTCCGCCTCGACCTGAAGGACGCCGCCTCCACCATCGACACCGTGTTCACTCAGCCGCAGTAGCCGCAACACCCACGCCCCGCCGGGCCTCACCCGCCCGCGGACGAACCCACAGCCGGCACCGCCCGGCCAAGGCAACAAGGGCCCGCCATGAAAAACCGTTGGAGCATCATCGTCGGCACGACCGTGGTGGCCTGCCTGCTCGTGTACATGTTCACGTACCAGGCGCGTTACGACCAAGTCGCCATCGTGACCACGTTCGACAAAGCCTCCGCCACCAGCGTGCAGCGCGAGCCGGGGCTCAAGTTCAAGTGGCCCTGGCCGATCCAGAAGGTCACCCGCTACTCGACCCGCATCCAGTTGCTCGAGCACCGCCTCGAACAGCTCCAGACCCGCGACGGCAAGAGCGTCGCCGTCCAGGCCTACCTCGCCTGGCGCATCGACGACCCCCTGCGGTTCTTCATCGAGCTGGAAAACTTGCAGGCCGCCGCGGACAAGCTCGCCCCGCTGCTCAGCGAGCAGGTCAGCGGCTCGTTGGGACTGCACAACATGGACGAACTGGTCAACACCGACCCGGCCCAGGTCAAACTCGCCGACATCGAGGCCCGCATCCTCGCCGGCCTCCGCGGGCAACTGGCGGCGTTGAACTGGGGCATCCAGGCCGAGCACGTCGGCATCCGCCGCCTCGTCCTGCCCGCCGAGTCCACCGCCAAGGTCTTCGAAACCATGCGCCAAACACGCCAGCGCCTCGCCGCCAGCGCCCGCGCCTCCGGCAAGGCCCAGGCCGCCACCATCAAGAGCGAGGCCCTGTCCGCTCAGAAACGCATCCTCGCCTTCGCCCAGCGGTGCGCCCAATCCATCCGCGCCCAGGGCGACCAGGAGGCCGCCCAGTATTACGCCGTGTTCAACCAGGACGAGCCGCTGGCGATCTTCCTCCGAAAAATCGAGACCCTCCGGACGATCCTCCCCCACAACACCACCTTCGTGCTCGACTCCGACCAACTCTCCCTCGACGAATTATTCGGCCAGGGCACGCTCCAGGAGTCCAACCTCGCGACCCCGCCCGCACCCGCTCCCGATACCAACCGATGACCCCACGCGTACACACACCTCGCCCACCCCGGCCCGTCGCGGCCGCGGCTCCCCCCGCCGCCCCCGACCAGCCCGCCACCCAAGCCCACGAGGCCGTCGCCGACGCCCTGCGAGTCAGCTTCTGGCTGCTGCGGGCGGCGATCGTCGTGCTCCTGGCGTACTACCTCTTCCTCAGCGGCCTGGTCAACGTCCGCGAGCAGGAAAAAGCCGTGCGGATCCGGTTCGGCCGAATCGTCGGCGAACCCGGCGAGCAGGTGCTCGAGCCCGGTGGCCCGTATTTCACCCTTCCGTTCCCCATCGAACGCGTCATCCTCGTCCCCACCTCCCCCCAGCAGATCGAGCTCACCCGCCAGTTCTGGTACGAGCTTCCCCCCTCCGAGGTGGGAAAGACCGCCGCCGAGCTGGCGGGCAAAGCCGGCCCGCTGGACCCGGAGAAAGACGGCTCCCTGCTCACCGGCGACGCGAACATCATCCACGCCCGCTGGTCGGTCACTTACGCCGTCGCCGACGTCGTCCGCTACGCCTCCCGCGTCGCCGACCCGAACACCGCCCGCCGCCTGGTGCTCACCGCCGCCGAGCAGGGCATCGTCGCCACGGTCGCCCAGACCCCCTCCGACAGCCTCATGAAGCCCCAGAACATCGACGCCGCCCGCGCCAGCGCCCAGGCCGCCCTCGACGCCATGGGCACCGGCATCCGGATCGTCACCCTCTCACTCAAAGACGCCGCGTACCCCCTTTCCGTCCGCACAACCGTGCAAGCCGCCCTCAACGCCGAAAGCGAACGCACCAAACTGCTCGAAGAAGCCTACGAGCAACGGGACAGCATCCTCGGTAGCGCCGCAGGCGAAGCCTATCCGCCTCTGCTGGCGATGATTAATCGCTACGAAGCCGCTGCCGCGCATGATGGCGACCCCCGCCTCGCCTCAGAACTGGACCGCCAGCTCCAGCGGGCGTTCACCGACCTGCACATCACCGCCGCCGGGCACGACTACGCCATCGGCGGCCAAGTCGCCGAGCTGATCCACGAAGCCCAGACCTACCGCACCCAGGCCGTCGCCCAACTCCGCGCCGACGCCGAACGCCTCACCAGCCTCCTGCCCCAATACCGCCAAAACCCCTCGATCGTCCTGAACCAGCTCTGGCAACAAACCAAGGAGCAGATCCTCACCGGCGACGTGGAGACCATCTACCTCCCCCCCGGCCAAACCCTGCTCGAGCTCAACCGCAACCCCGCCGTCGGCATCGAGCGAGAAAAGAAACGCCTCACCGTGGAACAAACCGAAAACCAGTGAACGGGAAAGGGCCTCCCGCAGTAAATAAATTGCCCTCGTATCGGCCGGCCAGCACCCACCCCCGCCCGTACGGAGCACAAGAGACGACGCGAACCCCGATGACCTCAGCCACGCTCCCAAACACCCAAAGCAGCGAACCCGCCGCCACCACCCGCGGGACCGACCCCGTCGTCAAGGCCGTCGGCCTGACCAAGGTATTTCGCGATTTCTGGATGCGCCAGCGGGTCTGCGCCGTCGACAGGGTCGACCTGGAAGTCCATCGCGGCGAGGTCTTCGGGCTCCTGGGCCCCAACGGGTCGGGCAAATCGACCACCATCAAGATGCTCCTGGGCCTGCTCCGCCCCACCGCCGGCCGGGTCCTGGTGCTCGGCAAACAACCCCAGGACGTGATCACCAAGCGGCAGATCGGCTACCTCCCCGAAGAGTCCTACCTCTACCGCTTCCTCAACGCCCAGGAAACCCTGGACTACTGCGGCCAGCTCTTCGGCCTGCCCCGACGCGTCCGCCGCCAACGCACCGATACGCTCTTGGAGATGGTCGGGCTCCAGGCCGTCCGCCACCGCCCCGTCGGCGAATACTCCAAAGGTATGCAGCGCCGCCTCGGCTTGGCCCAGGCCCTGATCAACGACCCCCAGCTGCTGATCCTCGACGAACCGACCAGCGGCCTGGACCCCATCGGCACCCGCCAGTTCAAGGACCTGCTCCTGGAACTCGCCCGCCGCGGCAAGACCGTCCTGCTCTGCTCCCACCTGCTCGCCGACGTCGAGGACGTCTGCCAACGCGTCGCCATCATGTTCGGAGGCCGCATACGCACCGTCGGCACCGTCGACCACCTCCTGGTCCGCCAGGACGTCACTACCATCCAGACCCAGAGCCTCGACGCCCACACCCTCGAACAGATCGACGCCCTGCTGCAAAGCCGCGGCCGGTACATCGAATGCGTCGATCGCCCCCGCCTCAAGCTCGAATCGCTCTTCCTCGACATCGTACGCCAAGCCCAGAACGAGGGGGCAGCCACCAGCGGCGCCGCCTCCGGTGGCCGGATCGCCAGCTTCCTCATCGAGCACGACGGCGACCACAACGCAGCCGCGACAAGCTCGCCCGACGGCGCCGGCAGCGCCGCCCTGATCGAAACGCTTGTTCACCCCCCCACGAGCACGACCGCCACCCCAACCGGCGCAAGCACACGAACCACCCCGGCCCTCACCCCTTTCCCTGGGCAACCCGCCCCCGCGCCGGCCGCCTTACCGACCCCCCAGCCGCCCGAGACTGAGCAGCCCGACCGAACCCTGATCGACTCATTGTCCGCACACACAGCAGCGCCGAACCACCCGGCAACCAACCCCGACGAACCCTCCGCGAACCACGCCCTTCGGGACAACCCGCAATCCGACAACCCCGACCACCCGCGGAGCTCGCCATGAAATCCACCCTCGAACGCAAGCCCAAAGTCGATTTCGCCGCGCTGCTGGCCTCGGCTTGGCTACTGATCCAAGTGGGCGCCGCGGTTTTCTGGTGGTGGAGGCTTTTCCAACCGCCTCCCGTCATCGTGGGCACGACCGCTGCCCTCGACGCCCTCGTGGCGATCGCCGCCGGGCGACACGCGTGGGCCACCCGCACCAGACGATGGGCCTGGCTGAGCTTTCTTGTCGCCGCCACCGCCGCCGCGGCCGGGTCTTGGTGGGC
>JAJUHR010000057.1 GCA_029267795.1 Planctomycetota bacterium | reverse complement strand
CGCCGCATCCGGGCTTCCCTCAAGCCCTTGCCGGATCGCCCCCGCGTCCTCCTGGCCCCGCAGGTCCAGCTGGTAAAGCACCTGCATCGCCAGCCGTCGGATGTCGTGTGATTTAGGCATACGTGTTGCCCCTCTCCCCTTTGAGGGGAGAGGCAGGGTGAGGGGTGAAACCCCCGGAAACCCCCGGAAAATCATCGATCCATCCCTCGCTCCAGCCCTGTCCCGACTCGGGAGAGGGGATGATGAAACTACCGCTTAAATCTTCTTCATGACATTGACCATCTCGATCGCGGCCAGCATGGCCTTGCCCCCCTGATTGCCCTGTTTGGCCCCGGCCCGGTTGATCGCTTGCTCGAGCGTATCAGCTGTGATCACCCCAAAGATCGTCGGCACCCCGGTCTGGGTGCCTACCTCCCCGATCCCCTTGGCGGTCTGCTCAACCACGTGGTCGTAATGATCGGTCTCGCCGCGGATCACGCACCCTAAGCACACCACCGCGTCGAATCGGCCCGATTTCGCCAGCTTCTTGGCTGTCACCGCCAGTTCCAGACTCCCCGGCACGTGAACCACCATCAGGTGCTCCGGGTCGCCCCCCAGCCGGGTGAACGTGTTGACCGCAGCCTTGAGCATGTGCTCGGTCAGGTAGTCGTTGAACCGACTGACCACGATTGCGATCTTTGCGCCGCCAGCCAGGAGTTCTCCTTCAAGGTGATGCATCGTTTTGGTCGTTGGAACCCGATAAGTTCAGCGTGATCCCATTCTAGCTACTGGTCGTATCCGGGGCGCTGCTTTCGGAGTCAGCGGGTCGGGGTACTTCCGGAGCTACGGGGGTTACTTCCGGGGGTCCGGGGGGTTTGCTCGTGTTCATCGCTGCCCGATATCATGGCCCGACTTATCGGGTGGGTCGATCTTCATCCATCCGCGGGTTTCCAGACCACCGCAGAGAGGACCACGGACCATGCCAAGACGAGCCAAGATCGCGATCATCGGCGGCGGCAACGTGGGCGCCAGCTGCGCCCTGTGGGCTGCCAGCAAGGAACTGGGCGACGTCGTCGTCGTCGACATCCCCGAGGTCGAGGACAAGACCAAGGGCAAGATGCTCGACCTGGCCCAGTGCGCCCCGATCGAACGGTTTGACGCCAGGATCGTCGGCACCGCGAACTACGCCGAGATCGCTGGCGCCGACGTCGTGGTGATCACCGCCGGCGTGCCCCGCAAACCCGGCATGAGCCGCGACGATCTGGTGGCGGTCAACGTCAAAATCGTGCGATCGGTGAGCGAACAGATCCGAAAGCACGCCCCCGGAGCGGTGGTGATCGTCGTTAGCAACCCCCTGGACGCGATGGTTTACACTGCGTGGAAAGTCACCGGCTTCCCCACGCAGCGGATCGTGGGCCAGGCCGGCTGCCTCGACGTCGCCCGTTATCGGACCTTTATCGCCATGGAACTGGGCGTCTCGGTCGAGGATATCAGCGCCTTGTTGCTCGGCGGTCATGGGGACGACATGGTCCCGCTGCCGCGGTACACCTCGGTCCACGGCATTCCCGTCTCTCAATTGCTGAGCCAGGATCGCATTAACGCTTGCGTGGAACGGGCGAAGCTCGGCGGCGGGGAGATCGTCAAGCTCATGGGCACCAGCGCTTACTACGCCCCAGCCAGCGGGGTCATCCAGATGGTCGAGGCTGTGGTTAAGGACAAAAAACGCATCCTGCCCTGTGCAGCCTATTGCGACCGAGAGTACGGCGTCGGGGGTTATTTCGTGGGCGTGCCCTGTGTGTTGGGTGCTGCGGGGGTGGAGAAGGTCGTCGAAATCGAGCTGGACCCTGCGGAGCGGACGCTATTCGATGCATCGGTCAGCCACGTCAAAGAACTGGTTAGTGTGGTTCGGATGATGACCCACGACCTGGCTTAGCTGCGGTGAGCGTCTGAAGGGGTGGAAAAAAAGAGGGACAAACAAGCAGCGGTTGTTTTGGCGTGGGATCAGGGGGGGCTGATGGGTCTCGTGGGCTGCTAGCACAGGGCGACGAACGTCAGGATCGTAAGCCTGAGGATTCGCCAGCGGCGAGGAGTGGGGCCGAACGTGAGCCTGACGACTTGTGCCAGCATCGTTTGTTTCCCAGCAGGGCGTGCTTGGCACAGGTAAGTTCAATCGCGATGCCAGAGGGTTTACAGCAGGTTGTTTTTCACTTAAGTTATTTTTAATAAATAACTTACTTTAACTTAGCCGTCGTTCTAGGCCGCAGAGCGATTGTGGGGTGTGTTGTCTGGAAGCATCAAACCAATTGATGATGCGTTGCATTTTGAGAACGTGGTTGAGTTGGGGCGTGGTGGCGGGGTTTGGGGCTTTCGTCGCTGCGGTCGCGTTCGCAGGGGAGCCCGCCCAATCCCCGGCGCAGGAAGGGGTTGAGGCGGCCCCTTTCGTGGACTGGTCACACGTCAAGCAGGCCCACCGGATCGTCGAACAGTGGGTCGCAGCGGGGAGCGTTGACTGGGGTCAAGCGCAGCAGCAGGTCTGGGTTAGCGGCGTGCAGGGGGTTCGAGTCACGCTTCGCTGGCTGGGGGTCACCCTTGGCGTAGGCGACGCCACAATCGAACCTGCGGGCGCAGGTCCATCGAGCAGGGATACCCCTTTGGCGGCGCAGCCGGGGTCGTCGGGCGGTGGAGCTTCTGGGCGGGCGGAAGGTGATGCTGCTGCCCTCGGTAAGCCTGTGGACTTGGTGCAGTTGGCAGCCCGTGCCGCTGCGGATGCGATCGCGGCTGCAGGCCAGTCCTATCTCGAGCGTTCGAAGGGCGCCCTAGATGAACAGCAAAAATCCCCCTTAAGTGTCCCGGCGGGAGCGGATGGCCATCTCGATCTGGCGCAGCTCGGTTCGCGTTTGCTGGTCGATGTGCAAGTGGCGCGTTCGTTCGAACGGGTAACGGTGCCAGCGAGCGCGGGACCCGGGGCGATCTACGCTCAGTTCGTGCCGGGGTTTCATGGGCTTCGGATGACGCGGTTGCAGGAGCCGGGGGTTGGGGACACGGCGTGGATGTGGCCCGGCAGCGCGCTGGCGGCCAACACCCAGCCACGGAGTCAGCTGATTCAGTTGCTGGTCAAGCTGGGGTACGACGTGAACAACCTGCGTGAGGTTGGACGGGGCCGGCTGGTTTCGTTGGAGCGATTCGAGGTGATCCACGTGGTCCGAGTCGCTGCGGATCAGCAGCCACAGGTGTTGGTGCGTGGGAACCGCTTGATCCCGCTGGGGGGTTTGGATGGCGGTGCGGTGGATGAGTTAGCGGGCCGGATCGCAGCGTTTCTGTGCAAGCGGGCAGGGGGGGATGGCCGGATGGCGGGGACGTACCAGCCCTCGAGCGACACGTATGACCCGCCGGTGGCGCCGGTCCAGGACGTGGCTCTGGCGGTCTACGCGCTGGCCCGGCGGGACGCGTATTGGTCGCGGCGAGGCAGATCGGGGGCGGACGCCACGGCTGAAGCTCAGACGCTGCGTCGTGTGGCGATGTACCTGGTCTCGGGGATGTTGGACCCGACCGTGCCTTTGCAGGGGGATCCGCAGATCGCGGCCGACGCGGTGACGCTGATGGCTTTGGTGGAGTCTCCGGCGTTGTTGGAGCTTAAAGGCGAGCGGGACCAGCTCGCCTCGCGGCTTCTGAGCCTGTGGCAGGAGGATGGCTGGTTCCGCTCGGGGGCCGGGCCGCAGGCGAGGCGGGTGTCGCGGCCGACGCAGTCGCTGGTGGTGGCGGCGCTGGCGGGCTTAGCGGAGCGGATGCGTGACGCTGAGCTAGCCCGCAAGGTCGAGCGGTCGGAGGCGGTGCTTTGGCAGGGGGTCGAAACCGGGGGGCTGGTGGGGTTGGTGCCCTGGGTGGCGATGACGGAGTCTCACCTGGCGCGGCTGGGTGGGTTGGGTGCGCCCGACGCCCAGCCCACGCGGTCGCAGCGGTGGGATCGCCTGGGGGCGCTGGCCGAGGTGCTGCGGCAGCGGCAGATCGTTGCGGCGCCGCAAGCGGGGCCGGCGGATATGGTCGGGGGTTTTGATCTCACCCCACAGCCGGGAGCGGCGGTTCCGAGCGCCGACTGGCAATCCGCGCGTGTGCTGGCGTTTCTGGCCCTGGCGCTACGGCAGGAAGGGCTGCGACAGGAGCGTGACTCGGTGCAATGGCTGCTCGATTGCGGCTTGACAGCCCGGTTTGTCGCCCAGCTGACCTTCGACCCGTACAGCTGTTATTACGTGCGCAGCCCGGCCGATGTGCTTGGCGGGGTTCGCACCGCGCTGTGGGACAATCGGGTTTCGATCGGCCCCAGCGCCATGTCCCTGCTGGCGATCACCGAATTGCAGGAGACCCTCGAGTCGCTGGGGAATATGGATCGCCTGGTTGGGCAGGCCGGCGAGCTCCAGCACGCCCCATGAACGTCGAGCGCGGGCTACTGAGACACGGATCGCGCCGGTTATGGGTCAGCGGCCGGCTTCGAGGGCCTGGACGGCTTGGAGGCGGCGGAGGTGGCGTTCTTCGCCGGTGAACCGCGCCCCGACGAAAGCTTTGACCAGGTCGGCTGCCAGGGCCGGGCCGATGATCCGGGCGCCTAGGCAGAGCACGTTGACGTCGTCGTGTTCGACCGACTGGTGAGCGCTATAGACGTCGTGACACAGGCCTGCGCGGACGCCTTTCATTTTGTTGGCTGCGACGGACGCTCCCACGCCGCTGCCGCAGAGCAGGATGCCGCGTTCGGCCTTGCCCTGCTGGATGGCGGTTCCCAGGGCGCGGGCGAAATCGGGGTAGTCGTCGTGGGGGTCGAAGTGGTGAGCACCCAGGTCCACGACCTGGTGGCCGAGCGATTCTAAGAGTTTGACCAAGTCTGCCTTGAGCGGGAAGCCGCCGTGGTCGCAAGCGATCGCAATCTTCATGAGCTGCGGTCCTCGGGTTGAGCCAAGCTTCCCACGTGGGTGACGGCGCGGCCGGCCGACGGGTTTTTCAAGGCCAGTGCTTTTGGGCGGCGAGTCGCTGTGTTGGGGGTTTCTTCCGAGCGTCGTGGGCCTTGGGCTGTGGGGTTCGAAGTTGGGGTAATGTATCAAAAACCGTCGCTGATCCGAAGGTGGGGCTTCGACCGGTGTGGACTTGCTCATTGTCACCGCGTCATTTAAGCTTCGAAATCCTGCTGCAGAGGGCGGACGCTTCTTGGTGGGCCTGGGTACGTGTGCCCCCCATCTCAGGCTCGAAATGAGGGACGGTTTTTTCATGAACATCAGCACCGAAGGCGTGGTGATGGATTCTCAAGAGTTCCGTGACTCGAAATCCGCAGAGAAGTACCTGCAAGCCGCCCGCAAGGCCGAGGGCGAGGGCGACCGGCTCAAGGCGATCGAGGGGTTCGAGGCCGCGTACGTGGCGGACCCGGACAACCCCGAGACGTGCTTCCGGCTGGCGTACCACCTGGACTTGTTGGGCGAGGAGACCGAGGCGTTGCACCTGTACGAGCAGTGTGCGCAGCACGAGCGGCCGCATGTTAACGTGTTGATGAACCTGGCGGTGCTCTAC
This sequence comes from Planctomycetota bacterium, assembly GCA_029267795.1. Taxonomy (GTDB): domain Bacteria; phylum Planctomycetota; class Phycisphaerae; order Phycisphaerales; family Phycisphaeraceae; genus JAJUHR01. The sequence continues at coordinate 3,268 of JAJUHR010000057.1, read as the reverse complement.
GAGGATCGGGGCCAGTACGCGAAGGCGGAACGGTGTCTGCGCCAGGTGCTGGCCACCGACCCGAACCACCCGCGGGCGCGGCTGTTTCTGAAGGACGTCCTGGCCAGCAAGGCCATGGTGGTGGACACCTCGCAGGAGAGGCGGCTGGAGAAGACCGGGGCGCTGCTGGACACGCCGGTGACCGACTTCGACCTTTCGGTGCGGGCCCGGAATTGCCTGCGGAAGATGAACATCCGCACGTTGGGGGACCTGCTGCAGGTGACGGAGGCCGAGCTGCGCAGCTACAAGAACTTCGGGGACACCAGCCTGGACGAGATCAAGAGCATGCTCGCCCAGCGGGGGCTGAGGCTGGGCCAGGCGGTGGAGCAGCAGCAGTCGGCCGTGAAGCAGCAGGTCTACAGCCAGCTGCAGCAGGGCGACGCCGAGGCGAGCAACGAGATGCTCAGCAAGCCGGTGAGCGAGCTGGCGCTGTCGGTGCGGGCACGCAAGGCGTTGGTGCTGCTGAACGTGCAGACGATCGGCGACCTGTGCATGAAGACCGAGGCTGAGCTGATGGGGGTGAAGAACTTCGGGATCACCAGCCTGCAGGAAATCAAAGACAGGCTCGCGTCGCTGGGCCTGGGTCTGCGGTCGCTGGAGTGACCCTTACAGGTCGATCGCGCTTAGGCGGTCCGATGGGCTGGTCCCGGTAGCCCTCGAACCCTTTCTGCGGATAGCACGTTTTGACGCAGGTGCTCCAGGCTCAATCCCCCTACGACGAGGCCGGTGACGGCGGGGTTGGCCAGCACGAAGCGGATCGCCGCGTCCGGCTCGAGCGTGCCCGAGGCCAGCCCCTTCTTGATCACGACCCCCACGTTTTGTGCATGGGCCTGCCCGATCACGCCCTCGTGCGAGCGGTTGTTCAGGTGGTACTCGACCATGATCGCGTCCGCCCAGGCCAAGGCGGCGGCCGCACCTTCGACCGTTTTGCCGGACAGGCCGATCGCACGGATCAGGCCCTGCTGGCGGAGGGACTGGAGGGTCGCCACCGCGTCGGTGTGGTCGAGCACGTGCAGGTCCCGGCCGTCGGAATGGATGAAGACCAGGTCCAGCACGTCGGTGCGGAGGCGCTTGAGGCTGGCGGCCACGCTCTGCCGCACGGCGGGTTCTGAGAAGTCGTACGTCGAGCGTTCATCGGCGAAGGTCTCCCCCACCTTCGTAGAGAGCACGAATTCCCGGCGTCGGTGCGAGATGGCCTGGCCGATGCGTTCTTCGCTCAAGCCGTAGGCGGGGGCGGTGTCGATGTAGTTGATCCCCAGATCGAGCACGGCGTTGAGCAGGCGGTCGGCGTCGCGCTGTTCCGGCAGGGGGTAGGCTTGCGGGTATTTGATGCCGACGTTTCGGCCGATCTTGAACGCACCGAACCCGATCGGTGTCACCGACAAGCCGCTGCGGCCTAAGCGTTGCGGAACCACGTCTGTTCGGTCTCCCAGGGCGGCTGCGCGACCCGCGGGCGGGGCAGGTCGGAAAGAACGGACGGGTCGAACCGCACGGTGCGGTCGGGCGCGTCCAGCGATTCCCGCACGATCTTCGCCAGGTGCGGCGCCAGCACCAGCTTCGTCGGCCAGGCGGTGAGCACGTTGCCTTGCCGCGAAAGCTGAGCGGTGTCCGGGCGGCGTCCGTCGGGCGTGGCGGCCTCGGCCCGGTTTACACGGTACGTCGACCATTCCAGGCGGTCCAGCCTCACGCCCCGGACCACGGCGGCCAGCTCGGCTTGGGCGTGGGCGACCAGGGTCTGCGGGTCCATTTCCACGCCGTCTTCCGCCACCTGTCCCCCGATCTGCCAAACCGTTCGCCCGCGGCTGTCGGTTGCGGAAGTGATGGTGAGGCGGGTGCGCCTGCCGTCGATACAGTGGCCGAAGAGCGGGGGCAGGTCGGATTCGTTGCCCCGCGCGACCACCATGTGCAGCGGCCGCAGTTGCATTGTTTGGCGCGACAGCCCGACGCGCTGCTGCAACTCGGCGTTGCCGCGTCCAGCGGCGAAGACCACGGCGGAGGGGCGCAGATGGATCGGCCCGCCCGGATCCAGGTGAGTCAGACGGATGACGGCGACGCGCCCGGGCTCGCTGAGGTCGAAGGCCAGGCCTCGCTCGGAGTCGATCTTCACAATGCGGTCGTGGTGCTGGCGGCTCAGGTCGGCCAAGAGGCTGGCTGGGTCGATCACGGGCTCGTCGAGCCGGTAGACCTTTCGGGGCGAACCCGCCAGCGCTGCCGGCCAATCGGCGGGCGCCAGCTCCACCGGCTTGATCCGCAGGGCGGTTCGGGCGGCAAACATGCCCAGGCGGGAACTGGCCGAATCCGTCTGCCAGAGGTAGCAGTGTGCACTGCGCAGGTTCGTGTGCGTCAGGCGCGGCCGCTGCCGGCCGGCCAGGCAGTCGCGCCAGATGTTCGGCATCTCTCGGATCGCATCGGCGGAGGGCGTGAAGATGCCCTGGAGCGTGTACTTGAGCCCCCCGTGGAGGATCCCCTGCGAAGCGATGGTCTGGCCGTGGCCGAGCGCGTGGGCTTCGAGCAACAGGGCTTGGTATCCCGCCGCCATCAATTCGTCGAGCAGCCAAAGCCCAGCGACGCCGCCACCAAAGATCACCACGTCGAGCTGGAGCTCTCGGGCTTGCGCCATGGCGGGATTGTAAGGGGGAGGAAGGTCGGACGGCGATCGCTGTGGGGGAGGGGGCCTGGGGCGAGGGGCAAGCGCGCGCCGGGACCGCGGGGGTTAGAGACGGAACTCGATCGAGATTCGCTGAAGCTGGCGCGCGGCGGTTACCTCTGCGAGGCGGGGGCGGGCGGGATTCGCAGGGAGACGCCCGCCATCAGGTGATCCGGGTCGCCGCCGACGGCTTCACGGTTGGCGTTGTAGATGACCCACCACAGATCGGGGGACTGGTAGAACCGTCGGGCGATCGAGGAGAGCGTATCACCCGGCTGGACGACGTAGGCGGTGGCGCCGGGGGTTCCGGGGGTGCTGGCGGCGCCAGCCGTTGCGGGGGCCGAAGCCTGACCGCTGGACAGAGTGCCGCCGGCGGAGGTCGGCAGCTTGATCACCTGGCCGACGCGGAGCCGATTCGGATCGACCTGGGGGTTGGCTTCAGCGATTTTCACCCACAAGTTCTCCGAGCCGAAGTGCTGCTCAGCGATCGAGCTGAAGGTGTCCCCCGCCCGGATCGTGTAGCTCTTGTGGTTGGACGCCGCGGGCGTGGCAGCGGCCGGCGCCGAGGATGTCCCGATCGGT
>JAJUHR010000166.1 GCA_029267795.1 Planctomycetota bacterium | reverse complement strand
GGTCAACCCCATCCCGGAGCCCCTAACGGGAGCTGTCCTAGCGGTGGGTGGCCTGGCTTGTCTATTCCGACGCACTGCTCGTGCTCATTGATGGCGCGGCACGTGGGATGGGTTTGCGTTGTGGAGGGATTGACGGCTGTGGACTGAGGGCAGGGGAGGGAGATTGAGGGGGCAACCCAGTGGCGGGGAAGCTGGTCCAGCAACGTTCGCGAAGTGCAATCGCACTGTTCTCTCGACCGATCGACCGCCCGCCAACTACTTTTTTAATCATTTCTTTAATCATTGGAAGCCGGGACTTGGCCATGGATGGGGCAAAGTCCGCGTCCACGGTGTTGCCCGATCATTGGCAGAGGATTTTTTCATGGGCAACCGCAGACCCGAGTCCCCTCGGTGGATGGACTGCGGCCATCTCCCGGCATTTTCAAGCCATCCTGACCCTGCGGCGCCTCGGCCTTCCTTGCCGCAGCAGCTGCCGGAGGGTTCCGTTTTTTATTGCGCTTTCTCTCGCCTTTGCGGCTCTTGGCAGGGGCGCCCCGGTGATTGGGATCTAATGGGAAGAAAGGATCTTTGGCCATGGTGATGCAATCCCGCGCTTACAAGATGCTCTGTGCACGGTTCCGCCAGGTACTCGGCCAGGAATGGAAGCGTCGCCGCGCGGAAGAGCTGGGGTTGGACGCCCGCGCTCAGTGGACGGGCATGGAGACCCTCGAGCCGCGGGTGATGCTCGATGGGGCCCCGACGGTGCTGGCGTTCCACGTCAACAACGACCAGCTGCAGCGGTCGATGGTGAACAACATCATCGTGCAGTTCAGCGAGGACGTCTCGGCCAGCCTCAGCACCGCAGACCTGGGCTTGCTCAACCTGGACACCGGCACCCCGGTTCCCGCGGCGAGCATGGCCTTGTCGTACGACCCGGGAACCAACCAGGCCACGTTCACCTTCCCCGGCCTAAGCGGGCAATCCCTCGCCAACGGGAACTACACCGCCACCTTCGATGCCGATGGGATTTTCGACGTCGATGGCAACCTGCTCGATGGCAACGGCGACGGCCGCGGCGGGGACGACTACCGCTTCGACCTGTTCCGGTACTTTGGCGACGCCGAGGGCGACCGGGACGTGGACAACCTGGACCTGTTCAAGTTCCGCCTGACGTTCCCCAAAACCACCGGCGATGCCGGGTTCAACCCGCTGTTCGATAGCGATTCTGATGGGGACGTGGACAACCTGGACCTGTTCCGGTATCGCCAGACGTTCCAGACGAACCTCGTGGCCCCGGTATCGATCGCCGCGGCTCTGAACAACGACACCGCCCCGGCCGACGCAGCAGCCGACGCAGCAACCCGCAGCGACAAACTCACTTCGGACCCGGCGATCACCGGCCGGGTGGCATTTCACGACCAGGTGGCGAAGGTGCGGATCGGCCTGGACACGACGCCGGTCAACTCGTACGTGGACATCACGGCTGAGCTGGGCCCCAACGGCGGATTCCTGTTCGATCGCGGGGCCCTGGAGACGCTGCTCGGCGGGGCGATCGCCGATGGCAACCACACCCTGCACCTGCGGGCGGAAGACGCCGGCGGCCAGGCGATCAGCACCGCGGACGTCGGCTTCAAGCTCGATACCCAGTCGCCGCTGTTGATCGGCTCACCAGCGGGAAATTTCAGCAAGACGTTCTCCTCGCTCGACCTGGGCTTCAACGAGGCGGTCAGCGATTCGGCGCTGAACGCGTCCTTGTACTCGCTGCTGGTGCTCGGCGGGCCCAACGACGGGCAGATCGTCGACGCGGCGAACGTGACCCGGCTGTCGACCCAGAGCGTGCGCGTGGGGCTGGCAAGCCCGCTGGCGGACGAAACCTACCGCTTGGTGATCGGGCCGGGAATCACCGACCTGGCTGGCAACGTCGCCGGGTCGACCCTGGCCCCCACCTTCGCCGTGCAGGACGCGGTGGACATCACCGACATTTCACCGTTCAACGGCGAAGAGATGGTCTCGCCCACGCGCGAGACGATCGTGCGGTTCGACGGGCTGATCGACCCGAGCACCATCACCACGGACTCGTTCTATTTGATCGCCAACGGGGCTCGCATCCCCGGCCACGTGATGGTTTCCATCACCGAGCAGTTCGCCACGTTCTTTTACGAGAACCCGCTGCCCGCTGCCACCGAGGTCCGCATCGTGGTGGACGGGAACCTGATCAAGGGCCGGGACGGCCTGAACATCGACGCCGACGGCAACGGCGCCCCCGGCGGCATCCGCACAGCCGACTTCCGCACCCTCCCGCTAACCCGCATCGCGGGCACGAACATCTTTGGCTACGTCTTCGACTCGTACAACAAGAACCCGGATGGCACCGACCGCCCGGTGGTCAACGCCACGATCCGCGTCGACGCCTTCCCCGAAGCCAGCGTGGTCACCGATGAAAACGGCTTCTTCGAGCTGGTGGACATGCCGGCCCCCGAGTTCTTCGTGCACATCGACGGGTCCACCGCGACCAACGCGCCGCCCGGCTTCGCCTACCCGATCGTCGGCAAGCCCTTCCACACCATCCCCGGCCAGCGCGTCCAGCTGACCATGGACGGCACCCCGTTCAACATCTACCTGCCGCCAATGGCCGCGGGCGACCTGCAGCCGCTGTCCGAGACCGAGACGACTCAAATCGGCTTCGGCCAGGCGGGGATCGATGAGCTGACCAAGTCGTTCCCCGACATCGACCCGTCTGTGTGGGATCGCGTGTCGGTGGGTTTTGCGCCCGGGTCGGCGGTGGACGAGTTCGGCAACGCCGCCACCCAGGCGGTCATCATCCCCGTGCCGCCGGATCGCATCCCGGCCCCATTGCCGCCCATGCTCGACCCCAAGCTGGTCATCTCGATCCAGGCGATCGGAGCGACCAACTTCGACGTGCCGGCCCCGATCACGTTCCCCAACCTCGAGGGCCTGGGCCCGGGCGAAAAGATGCTGATCATGTCGTTCGACCACGATAAGGGCGAATGGAAAGTCGTGGGCAGCGGCACGGTGAGCGAAGACGGCCTGACGGTCTCCTCGGACCCAGGAGTGGGCATCCAGGCGCCCGGTTGGCACATCGTCGACCCGTGGTCCTGGAACCGCCGAGATAAGCCCCGCGGCGGTGGGGGTGGCGGCGGGGGCGGGGGAGGCGGTGGTGGCGGCGGCGGGGGGGGCGGCGGGCCCTGGGACCCCAACATGCCCCACAACACCGACATCGACCCGATCCCGTCTTCGTCCGGGCTCGAAGACCACTTCTTCTTCAACGACGACGGCGACTTCGACCTGACCTTCGGCAACGACGCCGAACCAATCAACCCCGAGTCCGACCCGCACTCTCCGGAGAACGCGGACGCCACCCCCCTGGTGATCGACATCACCGTGGACGGCCCCTCGGGCGACTTCCTCTCCAACCTGTTCTCGCAGCAGATCTCCCTGCTCCCGCAGCAGGAAGCCACGCTCCACGTGGACGTGCTGGACCTGATCCCTTCGGTGATGGGCGCCGGCGGGATCAGCGAAGATCGGCTCTACGGCGTGTCCGTCGACGTCAAGGGATACAAGTTCGGCGAGCCGGGCAACCTGCTGATCGACGAAACGTTCTTCGTCTACCGCTACCTCGACGCCGCGGACGACGACCACGCCGACGGCTTGGTCGAGATGCCCGACACGGCCAACGACGGGGTCGCCGGCCTCATGCGCCTGCGCCCGCTGAACCTGTTCGTCGGCGGCTCGGCAACGCCCACCCTGGAGGTGGCCGACACCACGCACTTCTCCAACATCAACTTCCCCAACGCGTTCACGTTCGACCCCACAGCGACGCAGGTCGACCTTTCAACCACGGTGCGGGTGATCACGCCCGAAAGCAACGTGGCCGGGAACCTGAACATCCTCGGCGACGGCACCCTGCAGGAGTGGTTCGTCGACACGACAGTGCTGGCCAACGTGCTGACCGGGCTGGCGAACGGGACGATCGCCGGGGCGTCGGCGGCCGAGCGGCTGCTGATCGATACCGCGGCCGAACGCAACGCGATCATCGCCAATGTCCTAGCCAAGGCGGACGCCCTGCTCAACGCGTTCAACACCGGATGGGTCCGCGTCGCAGCGGCCACGGCCAACAGCATCGACTTCGACGTGTTCGACACCGCCAACGCCCGCGCCGCCATCGGCGCCACCACGCTGGGCAACGCCTTCGTCGTGGACAACGACCTCAACGGCGGGATGCCGAACCTGGTGGCCAACCGCGCCAACTTCAACACCTCCGAGCAGAACTTCCGGCTCAGCGAGGTGCTCAACGAGCGGATACCGGGCATCGTCGACATGTACGTCGACCGGTACTTCAGCTTCCGCGATTTCGCAGCCCTGGGGATCGCGGCCCTGGAAAACGCCCTGGCCAAAACCGTTGCCCACGAGGCGGGGCACAACGTCGGGCTCAACCACACGTCGGGCGGCGGCAGCGTGATCGCGCTCCCGGGGGCTGCCAACGACGTCATGGCCCAGGGCATCGACACGGCCGGCGCCCTCAGCTTCGGCCTCACGGCCAACGCGGCGCGCGTGGCCTTCGGCACCGACTGGACCTCCGCGCAGGCGCAGCAGGCCCTGGACTACTTCGCCGGGTACATCGCCGCCGGCGGCAACTTCGACCGCAACCCCACCATCACCGACGCCAGCGACCCCAACACCTCCGACCCCCAGGTGGGCACAGGGCTGCCGGTGGGCGTGGGTGTCGCCCAACTGTTCACCGTGCCTGACCTGGTCACCCCGACGCAGATCGATCTGGGCACGGTCCTCGTGGACGGCGCAGGCGGCGCGATGGCCATACGCGACCTGATGCTGGTCAACCTCGGCGACCAGAACCTGACGATCAACAGCTTCACCCTGCAGACCGCCAGCGGCGCGATCCAGATCCTCAACCCGATCGCTCCCGGAACAGTATTGACCCC
>JAJUHR010000138.1 GCA_029267795.1 Planctomycetota bacterium | reverse complement strand
CACCTGCCCCTGGCGGGCGTAGTCGATCGCCTCAGCCAGGTTCTTCGCGGTCTCCTGCGGGGCGTGGAACCCCATCGAATTTTCCGCGTTCACGAAGTCGGTGCGCCACTGCGCCTTTCGTTGTAGGTCGCGCGCCCCCCGCAGCTGCTCTTCGGTCGCCCCCGCAGCGGCGGCCTGCTCGATCGCGCGGATCAGCTCCACCGTCGCGTCCTCGGCCCGATCCAGCAGCTCGAGCGTGCGGTCCTGGATCGCCTCCGCGCGGGCCCTGAGCTCCTCCTCGGGGAAGCGGTGGCAGACCTGGCAAGCTTGGCTGATGTTCAGCAGCGGGCTGCGGACGTGATGATCGCTGATCTTGATCGCGCCCTCACGGATATACGGCATGTGACAATCCGCGCAAGCGACGCTCGAGCGGGCGTGGATGCCCTGGCTCCACGTTTCGAACTCAGGGTGCTGAGCCTTCAGGACCGCCGCACCGCTGATCTTGTGGGTGAAATCTTTATAGGGCGCATCGCCGTGCAGCGCCGCTTGGTCGTAGTACGATTCGATCTGACCCGCCCGCAAACCTTCGTGCCAGGGATACACCAGCAGCTTCTCGGGGCCGCGGAAGTAATACTCGACGTGGCACTGGGCGCAAACAAAGCTGCGCATCTCTTGCCGGCTGGCTTCGGTGTTGGGGTCGTAATCGCTGCGGCGATCGCCGGTGCGCCACCGCTCGACGCTGGGCAGATGCGGCACGGGGGCCTCGCTCCGGGCCAGGTTGGCGATGCCGGCCATGAAACCGGGGCGGGTCACGCGCAGCTGCATCGTCCCGGGGTCGTGGCAATCGATGCACGCCACCGCGTGGGAAACCAGCTGGCGGGCCTCGGCGTAAGGCATCGGGTTGATCAGCTCGAACCCCTTCATCACCTGAGGCCACTGGAACGGCCCGTGCGGATCGTCGGGCACCCCAGCCGCCCTGCCGGCCTGCCGGTACGCCGTTACCACCGACGCGTGGCAATGCAGGCACGTCCCCGGCTGCTTGAATTGCTTGACACGCTCGGTCATGTCCTGATCGGACAGCATGTAGGCGTGGCCGCGCCGCTCTCGGTAATCCACCGAGAACGGGTAGCCGGCAAAAATCGTGACCAGCCGCGGGTCCATCTCCAGCTTCGAGCGCGAACGCGCCGGGCTGCCGGGCTCCCCCGTCTCGATCGTTTCGCTGCCCCCGTGCTTCGTACGCTCCATGTCCACGGTGCGGAGGTACGCGTCGTATTGGCGGGGGAAGTTCTTGCCCCACAGCGACGGGTCCACCGCCTCCTCATCCAGGTCCACGAGCTTGAAGACCACCATCTCCGCCTCGCGCTTGCGGGTGAAGATGTTCTGCAGCAGCATCAGCACCAGCACGGTCGCCAGCGCGAAGCCCACCACGCTGGCGACGTACGCCATCGAGAACGGCCGCCCCGAGCCCCCGCCGCGGTCGGCTCCAGCCGGCGTCGAAGCCCCCGGCGCAGGTTTCCCAGCACGATCTTCGCTCATGGTCAGCCCTCAATCGGCATGCCCGCCGTGACCCACAGCCGCGTGACAACGCACACAGTTCGTCGGATCGCTGTCCAAATCGTCCCCATGCCGAACAACCTGAGAAACAAACTCGCCGTGGCAGCGCAGACAGTTCTCCTGCAACACCCATCGGCTGGAGTGGTGCAGCCGGATCGGCTCGTGGAAATCCTGAAACGTAAAGCCCCAAGAGTGCCGGAACCCGCTCGCCGCTTTGGTGGCCCACTTGCCCACCAGGTCGTGCGGCACGTGGCAGTCGTTGCACGTCGTGAAGCCATGATGACTGGATTTCTGCCAGGAATCGTAAGGGTCCCGCATGATGTGACAGTTCACGCACGCCGCCGGATCATTGGATAAATACGACCACCCCCGAGCCTCGTAGAAGGTAAACGCACCGCTGCCCACCAACACCCCCAGCAGCGCACAAAACAGCACGATGGCTGAGGACGCCTTGCCAGCACGGGAGTGGGACATCGGTATCGGCATCGGCCAAACCCCGTGCGAGGGTTGGAATTGGTGGTCATTCCCGGCAATCCAATAGACCCAGCCGACCAGCTAGGGTCAAGGCCTTACCTGCCTACAAAACCACGCGGGCACCCTGGGAACCTGCGACTCCGACAAAACACCCCTCTCCAGCCTCCCCCACAGCAAATGCCTCGTCTAAGCCCCCATGGGTCCCCCGCTCCCCCATCGGGCACGATCGGCCGATTTTGTTTGCGTGGCCCGGTCACGATACCCGCCTATCTTCTGATCAGGAGTCGACTTGGGGTCTCCAATAAGATACGGTTATACTCCACATACTTTTCGAAGGAAGACTGGCCGCAACGTGGCCGTGCCGAGGTCCGATGGGCATGATCAGGGGACACTTATACCGGGGACCTAAAGGAAGGTTGGTGCGATGAAAAAGATCAGGGGCTTGGCTTTCATATCTTGCGCCTTGTTGAGCTGGGTCGCCGCGGACCGCGCCTTAGCCGTTGCCTATAACCAGATCGTTGTCTTCGGCGACAGCCTCTCTGACACCGGCAACGTTTTCCTATCCACAGCTAATACATTCCCACCCTCCCCACCCTACGGGGGCATCCCCGGGTTACATCCCCAACAGTACCTCGGACGATTCTCGGATGGACAGGTTTGGGTGGAGTACCTAGCCCAAAGGCTGGGCCTACCCGCGCCGGCCCCCAGCCTCGCAGGGGGAACCAACTTCGCCTGGGGCGGCGCCCAGACAGGGGTTTCTTTCGAACCCTACGATTCGACCCTCAATCCCGACCCCTTCCCCCTCACCTCGACCCTCGCGATCACCGAACAAGTCGGGGCGTATTTGACCAGTGGCCAGATCGCCGACCCGCAATCCACCCTCTACGTCGTTTGGGGGGGAGCCAATGACTTCGTGCTAGGCAACGAATCCGACCCCGCCGTACCGGCCAGAAACCTGCAGGCCAGCATCCAAAACCTGATTCGATTTGCAGGGGCCCAGCACCTGTTGGTGGGCAACATGCCTCAGCTCACAGCCGCGCCCGGCATCGGGTTAGGCATCCCCTCGGCCTTCGTCTCTTCCCAATTGCCTCCCGCCTCCGAGTTAAACAAACGGGTAAGCAAGTTCAACGCCAAATTCAATCAAACCCTTTACAAGCTCGCCACCAAGAACCCCGCCGTCTCCTTCTACCAACTCGACGCCTTTGCCCTGTTGAATGAGGTCCTGGCCGACCCGGCCCTGTTCGGCTTCAACAACACCAGCTATCCGGTATTGAACGAGCAAGTGCTCTACGGCCTGGCCCCCGGTGACCTGATCCAGGCCAACCCCTTCGACTCCTTGTTCTGGGATGGCGTCCACCTAACCACCGTGGCACACTCGATCCTGGCCGACCAAGTATTTCCACTCGTCAGCTCCGGCATCCCACTCGACCCGGCTCTGATCCCCGAACCAGCCTCAGCGATCCTCCTGGGAGCAGCCGGGTTGGGGCTGTGGTCGCGCCGCCGCGCCGCATGATTCCTCTGCGAGCGAGGCGCCCAACACAGCCCTCGCTGACGCTTGGTCAGCAAAAGGAAACACCGCTCAAGCCAGGGCCTCCCTCGCCCGCGAGAGCCGATGTGTGCGTCTTCTTATGTTTCGATATCCCAAGCCGCACCATGCCGAGCCGATGCCCGCCCCGGACACCTTCAGCGACCCTTCTACAACAGCAATGAAACCCGGGACTTGGCGGGGCGAAGGCCCCAGCCGCCGAAAAACCTTGGGACAAAACGCTCAACATGGATCCACCCGCCAAATGGGAGCAGCAGGATTCGAACCTGCGACCGAGGGATTATGAGTCCCCTGCTCTGCCACTGAGCTATGCTCCCGGTGACCGCGTGGTGCCAAGCAAGTCCCTGCCCGCCGCCACGCCCTTCCCGGGAACACTATACCCCGTTACCCCATGAGCCAACTCGGCGACGGGCGCCAGGTCAGCTCGCCACGTTTTCTCGGCGCCGGCGGCTGTGGTGGCACCCAGCAGCGCCTAGCGACCCCAATCCGTGGCTTGCTGCGCCGAAACGCAAGACGCCCTATGAACTCTGAAGTGAACCCGCTCGGAAGAAGAGAAAAAAACCAGCGGCCGCCTCACCCGGCCAGCGCGGAATGCGACCCTTCCAACGCGCCCTCCCCCGTAAACAGCAGGAACTGACCGGCCTGCGCCGAGCCTCCCAAAGACAGCTTCATGCTCAACCCATGCACGCCCGGGCCGTAGTAATCCCCCAGACGCCGGATCGCGCTAAACCCCAACTTTCCGTACAGGCTCACCGCGCCCGCGTTGTCACAACGCACTTCCAGATACACGTTGCGAACGCCGATCCCGATCATCTCCTCCAGCACGTGCCGGGCCAGCCGCCGCCCGATCCCTCGGCCCTGATACGACGGGTCCACCGCCAAGTTGTAGATCCGTCCGGACCGATGATGGTGATGTTGACGCACGAACACCACCGACCACCCCACCACGCGCCGATCTGCCTCCGCCACCCGACACATCACGTGCTCGTTCTGGATCAGATCGCGAATCTGGCGATATCCAAACGCCTCCGAGGGCGCAAAGCACGACCGCTCGATCGCCACCAACGCCGCAGCGTCGGATCGCACCGCCCGTCGGATCAGAACCCCTGCATCAGCCCGATCACCCGCACGAGAACCCTCACCGGCAATCGCCCCCGCCCCGGGGCCGACCACTCCCTGCACCGTGAATCCCACCGAGGCCTCGGGCCGCCCCGCCCCGACCACCCCCGGCCGCGACAGCACGTACTTGCTCAGCCTCCGCGTCGGCCGGTAGCTCTCCTTCGTGAACCGCAGCGTCGGGATCCCCCAGTCGTCGCCGAAATTCACTTCCGGGTAATCCCCCCAGCACCGCTGGCAGAACTCGCTGCAGATCAGCTGAGCCGACCCCGGATAGTCCGGGTGCGTCTTCTCGAACAGGATCGACGCCTGCGCCGGGGACATCGGCTCCCCCAGCGTGAACCCAACCAGCCGATCCCCTACGTACAGCACCAGCCCCTTCAACCTCAACTCCCGGTAACACTCTAACGCCCGGCGGCAAGCCACCACCTCCCGGTCTCGCAGCACAGCCGTACGCTGGCACAGGTCGTCCTCCGTCAACTGCCCCGCGTGCACGCGGTCGGCGTGCTCTTGCCACACCCTCAGCAGCCCGAAACACCCCGGCAAATGCCGCTCCTCCAACAGCTCCACGCGGTGGTCGGGGTGCTCACGCACAAACTTCGATCGGGCGTGCCGCTTGGACTTCAACGCCCCACCCGCCAGGTCCACCACGTTCGCCAGCGGGTACACGTAGTCGCCGCTCATCGGTGAAGCGCTCAGACGAAAGTCGCCCCCCGTCGCCGCGTTGATCCGCTCCAGCATCTCGTCGGATACGTACTCAATCCTTGAACGACCCCGGTCCGAGTGCTCCTGGTTGTACGCGTCCATCACCGCGAACGACCCCTCCAGGCTCCGACGCAGCCCCGCGCTGTCCGCCCCTTCCTCGGGCAGTGGCGGCAGCAGCATCGTCAGCTCCCCCGTGCCGTTG
>JAJUHR010000386.1 GCA_029267795.1 Planctomycetota bacterium | reverse complement strand
CTGCAGTCGCGCTGGCCCTTTGCGATTGACGGGGACCCGACTACCGTGGTGGGTCTGCCCGTGACGCAGCTCCAAGAGCACCTTCGACGATGGTTGATTGTTCCGACACAAACGGGGCTCGATGCCGCACGGTTGGAGCATCTATGAGCTGGGAAAGCTGGCATAGGCCGATCGTCAGCGGGACGGATAGGTCGCTGACCGCCGGTGCGGTGCGCGCGGGCTTGCGAGTGGCGGAACTGGGCTATCGGGTGGCGGTTGTATCTCGCAACATCTGTTATGAAAAAGGCTTGTGCTCTGGATTTGATTTGCCGCGGCCGGTCGTCAGCGTCGGTAACCTGACGGTGGGGGGTACCGGAAAGACCCCGATGGTCATCGAGCTGACCCGCAGACTGATCGCAATGGGACACCACCCTGCGGTGTTGTTGCGGGGCTACCATGCCTCCACCTTTGGCAGCGATGAGGCCCGCGAACTCTCTTACGAGTTGGGGGCGGCTGTGCCAATAGGGGTGGGCACCGATCGGGTTCAAGCCGCAGCCCGGGTGGTGTCGCAGCGTCCCGAGGTGGACGTCTTCGTGCTCGACGACGGGTTTCAACACCGGCGTGTGCGGCGAGAGCTGGACTTGGTGCTGATCGACGCGACCGAGCCATTCGGATATGGGCACTTGCTGCCGCGCGGCCTATTGCGGGAACCGGCCGCTAACCTGCGTCGTGCGGACGCGGTGATTGTGACCCGCGCGGATCAAGTTGGTGACCTGATGGGGTTGGATGCTCGGATTGAGCGTCTGTGCGGTCGCAAGCCCGTGGCCCACGCAGCGTATCGGTGGGAGGGATTCCGCGACGCGCGGGGTGGGACGCACGACAGGGGGTTTTTGGCCGACCGCGTGGTCGTAGGCGTGTGCGGGGTCGGCAACCCCGGGGCATTCGAGCAAACACTGCGGCAAAGCGCCCGCGCGGTGCCCGCATGTGTCGCCATGCCGGACCACCACGATTACAATCTGGTCGAACTGAAGGGCCTGCTGGGTCGAGCTCGCCAGCTCGGGGCCCAAGCCGTGGTAACGACGGAGAAGGACTGGGTGAAGTGGGAAACGCTCGCTGGGGGTGAAGCCCTTGGGCTGCCGGTTTATCGGCCGATATTGCGGGTGAAGTTTCTGGACGGCGAAGTGGCGGTGGATTCGCTGCTGCGCGGCGCGGTCCAGAGGGCGGGGGTAAGTCGCGTCTGACGTCGGGGTTTCACTCCTCATCCCGCCTCCTCTCCTGAGGGGGGAGTGGGGTTTTGAAACCGGTTTTAGTTGCGAAATCGGGCACCTCATGGATGAACTGATCTCTCTGATCGATCGGTGGAAAACGCACAGGGTTGTCGTGGTCGGGGATTTCATGCTCGACCATTACGTGTACGGCAACGCGGAGCGGTTGAGCCCCGATGCCCCGGTGCCCGTACTGGCGACCAGGCGGGCCGAATACAACCCGGGTGGAGCGGCCAACGTGTGCACGCAGTTGCGGGCGCTCAAGTGCGAGGTGGCTTGCGTGGGCGTCGTGGGTTCGGACGACGCGGCGGAGCGGCTCCGGGGCACGATGCGTCGGATGGGCTGCAACGTGTCCGGGTTGATCGAGGCCCCCGACCGCCCCACGACGGTCAAGCACAACTACGTCGGGCTTGCCCAGCACCGGCACCCCCAAAAGATGTTCCGCGTCGACGACGAGAGCCGCGAGCCGATCCCCCCCGCGGTGGTCCGGCGGCTGCTCTCCGCGGCCCGGCGACTGCTCAAAGGGGCTTCGGCGCTATGCATCGAGGACTACAACAAGGGCGTGTTGAACCCTCAGACCTGTCAGTGGCTGATCGAGACAGCCCAGTCGATGGACGTCCCGGTGTTGGTCGATCCCGCGGCGATCGGCGACTACGGCCGGTACTACGGCGCCACCTGCATCACGCCGAACCGGACCGAGGCCGCGTTGGCCACCGGGGTGAGCGCTACGGTGGACGGCCAGGAGCGTACTTTGCACACGATGGCGCGCACCCTGCTGCGCCGGCTGGGGCTGCAGGCCGTGGTGCTGACGCTCGACAAGCAGGGGGCTTTGCTGCAGCTTAAAGGCAAAGCTCCGCGGATGGTCCCCACGCAGGCCCGCGCGGTGTACGACGTCTCGGGCGCCGGGGACGTGGTGCTGGCGATGCTCACCGCGGCCCTGGCCAACGGGGCGGACTGGCTGTCGGCGGTGCGGTTGGCCAACGCGGCGGCG